>JALGVN010000029.1 GCA_025774645.1 bacterium | reverse complement strand
GATCAGGGGCGCGCAGCTGGGGCTCAGGGTCGCGCTCGTGGAGAAGCGCCACCTGGGTGGCGTGTGCCTGAACGAGGGCTGCATACCGACGAAGGCGCTCCTCGCGAGCGCCGAGCTCCTGGCGGCGGTCCGAGGGGCGTCGGAGTTCGGAATCGAGGTCGGACAGCCTCGGGTCTCCCTCCCGGCGATGTTCGAGAGAAAGGAGCGCGTCGTCAAGCAGCTCCGGGACGGCGTCGAGAAGCTCCTCAAGAAGCGCGACGTCTCGATCTTCGCGGGAACCGGCACGCTCAGGGGCGCGGGCAGCGTCGAGGTCGCCGGGACGGAAGGGACGGAGGTCCTCGAGTCGGATCACGTCATCCTCGCCACGGGCTCCGACCCACTGATCCCCTCGTCGTTTCCCTACGACGGCAAACGCGTGATCACGAGCGAGGAGGCTCTCGCGATGACGGATCTCCCCGGGAGCATCCTCATCATCGGCGCCGGCGCGATCGGCTGCGAGTTCGCGCTCTTCTACGCCGCGGTGGGGCTCGACGTGACGGTGGTCGAGATGCTCCCGGAGATCCTCCCCGGTGAGGATCCGGGCGCGGCGCGCGTCCTCAAGGCCGCTTTCAGGAAGCTCGGTGTCGCCATGAAGCCCGGCACGAAGGTGGAGTCGATCGAGGTCACGGGCGACACGGTGGCGACCACGCTGTACGACGGAACGGTCGCGAAGACCGGGCTCGTGCTTCTCGCGATGGGACGACGTCCCTCGATCGCCGCGTCGGGGATTCCCGAGAGCGGCGTCGCGACGGAGAACGGCGCCGTCGTCGTGAACGAGCACATGGAGACGTCTCTTGAGGGCGTCTACGCGATCGGCGATCTCGTGGGAGGATGGCTTCTCGCGCACGTCGCCTCCCGGGAGGGGATCGTGGCCGCGTCGCGCGCCGCCGGGCGCGACGTTTCGATGAGCTATCGGTCGGTGCCGAGGTGCACGTACACGCACCCTGGGATCGCGAGCGTCGGGATCACCGAGGCCGAGGCGAAGGAGCGTGGGATCGAGATCAAGACGGGACGGTTCCCCTTCGCGGCCGTCGGCAAGGCGGTGGCCGAGGGAGAGGGTCAGGGGTTCGTCAAGGTGTTCGCGGACGCGTCGAGCGGCAAGGTGCTGGGCGGCGTGATCGTCGGACCGCGCGCGAGCGACCTCATCCACGAGATCGCGCTCGCCGTCGAGACCGAGCGTACCGCCGATGACGTGGCGAACGCGATCCACGCGCACCCCAGTCTGGCCGAGGCCGTGATGGAGGCGTGCGAGGCCGTCGAGGGGCTCTCGATCCACTCGCTCTGAGCCGTCCGCGAGGGGCTCGCTTCCTGCGAACACCTTTCGACACGGCGCGCGACATGGCTGACATGAGAGAGCGCCGGGCACGAGTTGTGCCCGGCGCTCTGTTCTTCTCGACCTGTCGCCGACGGGCGTCAGCCGACGCAGCCCTTCTTCTCGAGCTGCGCGTTCCTCTCCTCGAGGTCGACGATCCTGACGATGACGTCGACGATCGGGTCGAGCTTCACCCTGCTGACGCATCTGCTGTAGAGGCCGTGCTGGATGGCCGAGCTGCTCTCCTTGAGGAGAACGTTCTCCATCACCAGGTCCGGCGTGGAAGGCACGAACCAGAGGTCTACGCTGACGTCGTCCCCGTAGTTGATCAGCTCGACGATCTCGAAGTCGCCGCCCGTGCCGGTCAGGCTCTCCGCGACGAGCAGACCGCCGATGTAGAGCTTGACGTTGACGTCCTTGAGCGGCGTGCCGCTCTCGTCGACGACGAGGCCGGAGATCGTGGTCTCCTCGGTGCCGGCGAACCCGATGCCGATCGGCATTCTGCCGGCGGTCGTCGAGCCGGACGCCGGGTCGGACGGACCGGCCGCGAGAGCCGACAGGGAGATCCCCGCCACGGCGACCATCACCAGCAGACACAGCGTCTTCTTCATGCTCGCTCACCTTCCTTCTGATGTCTGGGAGGCTGATTTCCTATTGAAAGCTACAGCCGCGGAGCTGCCGTGTCAACGCGAAAAGGCCCCCCGGGGAGCTGCTGGGACTCGCGAGCGGCAGGCGCGAGCCGCCTTGTTGGCGTTCCCGGGCGGTGCTATACTGCCCATCGTGCCAACAACCCTCATCAGAACGGTCCTCCCGGGGCGGACCTCAGTCGTCCGCGCGCTCACGCTCGCAGCCGTCTTCGCGCTCGCGACGGGCGGGGGGCCACCGGTCGCCAGGGCGGCGGGCACCGTCAGCACCGTGTCCCCTCGGCCGCTCGGCATGGGCGGGGCGTTCACGGCCGTCGAGGACGAGATCGCGGCGGTCACCTGGAACCCCGCCGATCTCCTGCCACCGGAGTGCAGACAGGGCAACAACTTCAGGATCCACCTCAACATTCTCGGCGCCCCGGTGATCGCCCGGGAGATAGGGCTGCTGACGGGCGTCGAGACCGAGCCGTACGGGTCTCTGCCGGGTCTCGAGAAGCTCGGCATCGCTCTCGGCAGCCTCGTTAAGAGCGCTTCCTACCGCCGCGGCGGCCTCTCCGTCGGGTTCGTTCTCCTGGAGGAGCGGCTCGGGGCGGAGGAGCTCGCGGAGTCGTCCGGTCTCGCCGACGCGGGCGGTCTGCTCGACGGCTACTACTCGAGTCTGGCGGCCGCGTTCCGGCTGGACCCCAGGGTCTCCATCGGCCTGACCGTCACGGTCTTCGCGGGGTGGGACGAAGCGGGGAACCGCGACTACGGGCTCGGCCGCACGTACGGCGCCACGCTCAAGCCGAACGACAGATTGACGGCCTCGTTCACCTTCTACGACTGCGATGGTGAGTTCGCGGACTACCGGACCGACGTCGAGGGGTTCGCCCCCCGAACGATGAACGGCGGGATCGCGTTCCGGCCCACCGACACGCTCCTGCTGTCGTTCGACCTGCGAGATCTGGCGGAGACGCATGCGGCGACCGCCCTCGAGCCCCACGCAGGCATGGAGTGGACCGTCTGGCAGCGCATGTCCCTTCGCCTGGGCGCCTATCGTGAAGGAAGCAGCGACTCCGACGTCCTAACAGTGGGACTTGGGGCGATCCCGATGGTGGGCTGCTGGGAGCCGGGGGCGACCCCGGCCGACGCCCTCGTTCTCAACTACGCGGTCCTTCTGACGCACGGGGAGGGGCCGAGACACCTGCTCTCGGCACTCCTGCACTTCTAGCCCCCGGGGGGCGATTCTGCTTGACACTGCGACCGGGAGTCGTTGTATCCTCTGGCAAAATCAGTATGTTAGACGCGCGCCGCTGTCCAGGCAGGGGGAATTTCGCATGCGCACGCCGAGGCGGATAGGTGCGGCCACGCTCTTCGTGTTCGTCGTCTGGGCCCTGGCCCAGACGGCCGCAGCCGACCTCATCACGGATCTGGGAGTCATCCCGACCCCGTTCTCACCGAACGGCAACGGCGTCTTCGACTCGACGGCCATCCACTACGTTCTCGGTGCGGAGGCGGACGTGGAGGTGACCATCCGTGACTCCGAGGGCGTCGAGCTCGACCAGTATTTCTTCCCGGCGCAGGGCGGGGGCGAGCACTCCGTCTGGTGGAACGGCACGGTCGAGGGTTCGGTCGTCCCGGACGGGGAGTACAGGATCGGCGTGGAGGCCGACCCGCTCGGTGGGCCGCCCGAGGAGGACGAAGTGACCTGCGTGGTCGACACGCGGGCGCCCGAGGTCATCGACTTCGAGGCCGTCCCGAGCCGATTCTCCCCTGACGGCGACGGCGTGGCCGACAGCCTCTTCGTCTTCCTCCTGCTCGATCACGTCGACCCCTCCGACCAGATCGTGCTGTCGGTCATCGACACCTCGGGAGCGGACGTTGCGTCGCTCCTGTCGGGCACCGGCATCGACTCAGCAGCGATCTACTGGGACGGGAGGGACGACGGCGGGGGAGTCGTCTCCGACGACCTCTACATCATCGAGCTCGAGGCGCGCGACGCAGCGGGCAACCTCACCGAGGATGGACGCCTCATCGATCTCGATACGCTGCCGCCTCTCCTCGCGGCCTATCTCACTGACCCCGAGTCCGACGAGATCAGGGTCGCCGACACGCTCGCGCTGACTGCCGGCAGAGCGTACGACAGGGCGGGCGTGGTCTCGATGGAGATCTCCGACGACGGCGAGAGCTGGGAGGACCTGGCGTTCTCATCGCCCGACTCGCTCCCGGCATTCACGGTGCGGTGGGCGGCGACCGTCGCGTGCACGACCTGCGTGCAGACCGGCCTCGACGAGACCCGGACGTTCTCGGTGCGGGGGCGAGACGGGAGTCCGACGGCGACCGGGCAGGGCTACGTCAACACCGAGGCGACGGCGAACCCCGTCGTCACGTTCCACGTCGTCTTCGACGTCGCCGGTCCCGACCACGTCTCGACGGTCGTGACCGACGATGACGCGGTCTACCGCCCGGGCGAGACGATCACGATCGAGAGCACCTTCGACGCGACAGGCTACGACGTGACGGCCGACTTCAGCATGGTCGACAGCGAGTTCGAGGAGTCCGCCGTCGACGTGACCCCGCTCGCGGGAGGGGTCTACCGCGTCGAGTACACGATCTCGCTCGAGAACACGTTCGTTCCCGTGAGCGTCGCGCCGGTGACGGTGACGGCGACCGACGACTTCGAGCGCAGCGACAGCGGAGTGGTGCCGGTGAGTGTCGTCGAGGGCGGCAGCGGCGGCGAGGGGTTGACGGTCGACGCGAACTCGTTCGACCCGACCGCCGGCGAGGACGTGACGATCTCGTACGGCGCCGCTTCGGACGGCCTCATCGTCGACGTCTTCAACATGGCGGGAGTGCTCGTCCGGAAGCTCGACGCCGAGGGCGCGTCGTCGGTGATGTGGAACGGCAAGAACCAGAACGGCGAGATCGTCGCCAGCGGGGTCTACTTCCTCTGGATCCGGACGAACGACAGCGACAACGTCCGCAAGGTGGCGGTTGTCAAATAGAGAAAGACCCGGGAGGTATGAGCATGCCGTCGAAGAGGTTCACGATCTTCCTCTGTCTCATCCTGGCGGGGGCCCCCCTGGGGGTCCAGGCGCAGGGCACGTCGGGCTCGCAGTTCCTGGGCGTGGGTATCGGCGCGCGTCCCATGGCCATGGGAGGCGCGGTCGTCTCTCTCGCCGACGGAGGGACGGCCCTCTACTGGAACCCGGCGGGACTGGCGAGGGCGACGGGGCACACGGTCAGCCTCACGCACGTGTCGTGGCTGTCCGACGTCGAGTACCGGTACGCGGCGTACGCGACTCCGCTCGGGCGCACAGGGGCGATCGGCGTTGCCATCGAGGGAGGGTCGGCTTCGTGGGACAACACCGGCGAGGGGACGTTCGAGACCGGTGACTTCTCCGGGACCGTGGGGTACGCCTGGCGGATGAAGCCCAACCTCGGGCTCGCCGGCAGCTTCAAGTACCTCTCAAGCACGCTCGGCAGCGACGAGGCGTCGTCGTTCGCGTTCGACGCGGGGGTCATGTACCAGATGTCCGATGCGGTCTCGTTCGGGGCCGCGACGAGGAACCTCGGGTCCGCGGTGGCGTACGTGGAGGACGGCGACCCGCTGCCGGCCACGTTCGCGGTGGGGGCCTCGTACCGGTGGCGCGACGTACTGGTCGCTCTCGATCTCGAGAAGGTGAACGACCTCGATCTGACCACGCGTCTCGGACTCGAGTATTACCCCGTGGACTTCCTCGCGCTCCGCGGCGGAGCCATCCTCGGTTCGGACTCCGCGCTGTCGTCGTGGGCCGGCGGCATCGGGGTCAACTGGGAGGAGCAGTGGTACCTCGACTACGCGTACAGGCCCTCCGAGCTCGGCGGCACGCACCAGTTCGCGCTCTCCGCGGGTTTCGGGACGGGCGCCGGTCTTGTGCCGACGGCCGCCTCCGGGGGCGAAGCGGAGGTCGGCGAGACGCTCGTCCCCAAGTCGAACATCACGGTCATCACCGAGCTCCTCGAGGAGCTGATCGACGAGGCGCTCGACGGCATGTCGCTCGCCGCGGCGTCGGAGATCTACATCAGCCAGGTGGGCCAGCACGACGGAAGCTGGCTCGTCGAGTCCGTGCTCGTGGAGGAGCTCACGAGGCGCGGGCACGTGGTCATGACGGGGGGCATGCCCGCGGGCGAGCCTCAGGTCGGCGAGCCGAGCAGGTACCAGATCTCATATCGCATCGTCTCCGGGGGCGTGACCTACGCCCGCGTCTGGCGGGAGTGGTACGTCGGAGCGAAGAAGGTCGAACGGCGGGCGGACGCGGACATCCACTTCCAGCTGTCGGACTCGTCGAACGCCATCGTCTGGGCCGACCAGATCACGCGGCAGCGCCGCGAGATCGTCCCAGGCGGGAGGATCGACGAGCTCGCGACGCCCGGGCAGTCGTTCGCGTCTCCCGAGGTTGAAGAGGGCGGCTGGGACAAGATCCTCGAGCCGCTCGTCGTTGCCGCCATCGTGGGCGGACTCATCTATCTGTTCTACACCAGCAGAAGCACCGACTGATCCCGCGCGGGGGCTGGACGGGGGAGGACATCAGTTTATGGGTCGCGGCCCAACAGACCGTACCGACAACCGCGCGCGCCTGTGTGCTCTGCTCGCCGCGTGCGCGCTGGCCCTCTCGGCGGGGTGCTCGTCAGCGCCCAGCCTCGAGGAGGCGACTGCCGACGGCCTCTACGAGATCGCCGTCGCCGCCATGGAGAGCGAAGACTACACGCGCGCCATCGGAGCGTACAGCCGCCTGGCGATCGAGTCTCCGCTTCACGACTACGCGGACGACGCGCTCCTGGGCCTCGCCGATGCCTATCGCGCCACGAGGGACTTCGCGAGCGCGGAAGCGGAGTACCGGAGGTTCGTCAGAGACTACCCGCGGTCGCCGTTGGTGCCTTTGGCCGAGTACAACCTCGGGCTCGCGTTCATGGAGCAGTCGCTCCCCACGCCGCTCGACCAGGACATGACCAACCAGGCGATCCTGCAGTTCGAGCGATTCCTGAGGTACTACCAGGGCAGCGACCTGGTCGACGACGCGGAGGCACGTATTCTGGAGCTCAGATCGAAGCTCGCCGAGAAGCGCTTCATGGCGGCGGAGCTCTACTCCAGAATGGGCGATTTCGAGGCGTCGAGGATCTACCTCGAATCGGTGGTCAGCGAGTTCCCCGAGACGCCCTGGGCGCCGAAGTCGCTCTTTGCTGAGGCCGAGGGTCTCCAGTACACGGGCGAGACGGCCCTCGCCCAGGAGGTCCTCGAGCGTCTGATCCGGCTCTATCCCGATTCGGAGGAAGCGGAGATCGCGGCGGAGATCGTGGCTGCCCGCCAGTGATCCCCGGACCTCCGTCCGATCGGACGTTGGGGAGGAGGGGTTCTTGGCGACCGGTTTCATGGGCGGCACGTTCGACCCGATCCACGTCGCACACCTGATCATCGCCGAAGAGGCGCTCGACCGTCTCGGCCTCGACCGCGTCGTCTTCATCCCCGCGGCGCGCCCACCCCACAAGTCCGTCCGCGGACTCTCGCCGATCGAGGACCGGTTGGCGATGGTCCGTCTTGCCATCGAGGGGAACGCGAGGCTCGGCGTCTCCGACATTGAGACCCGCCGCGCCGGGAAGTCGTACACGGTCGAGACCGTCCACGAGCTCAGGGAGAAGTTCGGAGTCGATGGTGAGCTCCACTTCATCATCGGCGCCGACAGCCTCACCCAGTTCTTCACGTGGAAGGACCCCGAGGAATTGCTCGAGGAGTGCCGGTTCGTGGTCGCTCCGAGACCCGGGGTCGACGTCGAGGACGCGGACCCGCGGATCAGGGACCGCGCCGTCATTCTCGACATGCCCGCGTTCGAGATCTCCTCGAGCGACATCCGCGAGAGGGTCGGACACGGGAGGTCGATCCGCTACATGGTGCCCGCCGCCGTCCAGGCCTACATCAAAGAGAAGACCCTCTACTCATGACTGCCCCGAAGCCGAGGGGGCAGGGCGCGCCGGTCCTCTGTCTGATCGACGGCAGCGCCCTGGCCTACCGATCGTACTACGCCTTCATCCGGCGTCCCCTGCTGAACTCCCGCGGGAAGAACGTGAGCGCCGTCTACGGGTTCGCGTCGTCCCTCATCAAGATACTGGAGGACCTCGAGCCCGACTACATCGTCGTCGCTTTCGACACGCCGGAACCGACGTTCCGTCACGTGGAGTACGCGGACTACAAGGCGACGCGCGAGGAACCACCCGACGAGCTGATCGAGCAGTTCCCCGCGATCAACGAGCTGGTCGAGACGTTCGGGATCCCGCTGATCGCGATGCCGGGTTACGAGGCCGACGACGTCATCGGGACCCTGGTGACCCGGGCCCGCGCGGAAGGCGTGAGCTCGGTCGTGGTCTCGGGTGACAAGGACTTCTTTCAGCTCGTGGGCGACGGCGTCACCGTCTTCGACCCCGGGAAGGGCATCACCTACACGCCTGCGACCGTCGAGGAGAAGTTCGGCGTGCCGCCCGAACAGGTGACCGACGTCCTCGGCCTCATGGGCGACGCGTCGGACAACGTCCCGGGCGTCCCTGGCATCGGCAAGAAGACCGCGGTCGCGCTCATCTCCGAGTACGGCACGATCGAGGAGGTCCTCGCACACCTCGACGACATCAGCGGTCCCAAGCGAAGGAAGAACCTCGGGGAGTTCGCTCAGCAGGCGCTCGACTCGAGGAGGCTCGTCACGATCCACGTCGAGGCGCCGGTCGAGCTCGGCCTCGAGGACCTCGTGCGCGAGCCGCCCGACGCCGAGAGGGTGTCGTCGTTCCTCACGGAGTACGAGTTCCCGTCGCTGGTGAAGCGCCTCGTTCCGCTATCCGCGCGCACCGCCGACACCGCGGGCTTCCGGCTCGTCGCGACGAAGAAGGAGCTCGACGCCCTCATCGCGCAGCTCAAGACCTCCGGCGGGTTCGCGGTCGATCTCGAGACGACGTCGCTCGACCCGATCCTCGCCGAGGTCGTCGGCGTTGCGGTCGCCACCGGGAAGCGCGACGCCGCCTACGTTCCGATCGCCCGGGACGGCGGTGGGGGGCTCCCATCCGAAGAGGTCCTCAGCGCGTTCCGCGGCGTGCTCGAGGATCCCGGCCTTCCGAAGTACGGTCAGAACCTGAAGTACGACCACGAAGTGCTGCGCTCGTACGGGATCACCCTCGCGCCCATCGCGTTCGACACCATGGTCGCCTCGTATCTCATCGATCCGGGGAAGCGCCGGCACAACCTCGCTGCGCTCGCGCTCGAGCACCTGGGACGCCGGATGACGTCGATCGAGGACCTCATCGGGAAGGGCAAGGAGCAGCTCTCGTTCGCCGACGTCTCGGTCGAGGCCGCTCGGGACTACGCCTGCGACGACGCCGCCACGGCGTACGAACTCACCGAGCTCCTCCGCGAGAGCGTGCGCGAAGCGGGACTCGAGCGCCTCCTGCTCGAGGTCGAGCTGCCGCTCGTGCCCGTCCTCGCGGGAATGGAACTCGCGGGCGTTGCGCTCGACGTCCCGTTCGTCGATGCTCTAGGAGAGAAGCTCGGGCTCGAGATCGACGAGCTCAGGGCGAAGGTCTGCGAGTCCGCCGGGACCGACTTCAACCTCGACTCGCCGAAACAGGTCGGCGAGGTGCTGTTCGAGAGGCTGAAGCTTCCCAGGGGGAGGCGGACGAAGACCGGTTACTCGACGGACATCAGGGTCCTCGAAGGGCTCAGGGAGACGCACGAGGTCCCCGGTCTCCTGCTCTCGTACCGTCAGCTCATGAAGCTCAAGGCGGGCTACCTCGACGCGCTTCCGAAGCTCGTGAACCCGAAGACCGGGAGGCTCCACACTTCGTTCAACCAGACCGTCGCGGCGACCGGGCGGCTCTCGAGCAGCAACCCGAACCTCCAGAACATCCCCGTGAGGACCGAGATCGGTCGCGAGATCCGGAAGGCCTTCGTGGCCGAGGAGGGCAGGGTCCTCATCTCCGCCGACTACTCGCAGATCGAGCTCAGGCTCATGGCGCACCTCTCCGGCGACGAGGGACTCATCGCCGCCTTCGAGGCGGGGAATGACGTCCACCGGTCGACGGCCGCTCTCATCTTCGGGAAGGACGAGGAGGACGTGAGCACGGCCGAGCGCGACTGGTCGAAGACGGTCAACTTCGGGATCATGTACGGCATGAGCGCGTTCGGGCTCGCGCGGCAGCTCGAGATCGGGAACGACGAGGCCTTCGAGTTCATCGAGCGGTACTTCGGCATGTACCCGGGAGTCCGCGACTACACCGAGCAGGTGACGGAGGAGGCCGCGCGGAGCGGCTACGCGACGACGATCCTCGGCCGCCGCCGGCCGGTGGAGGGGCTGGACTCCGAGAACGCGCGCGTCCGAACGCTCGCGGAACGGGTGGCCGTGAACACGCCCATCCAGGGGAGCGCCGCCGACCTGATCAAGGTCGCGATGCTCGGCGTCGACAGAAGGATTGCGACCGGCGCGCTCCCGTGTGATATGGTACTGCAGGTTCACGACGAGCTTGTTTTCGAGGTCGACGAGGCGGCCGTCGAGGACGTGGTCGAGGCGGTCCGCGAGGAGATGGAGAACCCGGCCGGTTTCGATCTCGACGTCCCCATCGTCGTGAACGCCGCGCACGGGGCGAACTGGTACGAGGCTCACTAGCCGGCAGGTCCGGCCGGCCGAACGAACGGGAGGAGACCGGTGTACCGGATCGGCCTGACCGGCGGCATCGGCTCGGGGAAGAGCGAGGTGGCGCGTGTTCTCCGCGGGCTCGGCGCCCGCGTCGTCGTCGCCGACGAGATCGCGCGCGAGCTCGTTGCGCCCGGGAGCCCGGTCCTCGAGGGCCTCGTTGAGGCATTCGGGGAGGGGGTGCTCCTGCCCGACGGTTCGCTCGACCGCAGGGGGCTCGGCGCGCTCGCGTTCGCCTCGAGCGACGCGCTCGAGAGACTGAACGAGATCACGCACCCGGCGCTCGTCGAAGCGATCATCCTCGCGGTCGAGGAGATCGAGCGGGAATCGAGCGGTGGCGTCGTTGTCGTGGACGCTGCGCTCCTCGTGAAGTGGGACATCCTCGATCTCTTCGACGAGGTCGTCGTGGTCACGGCGGCCCTCGACGCGCGGATCGGGAGATTGGCCGCCGGGGGGCTCCCGGAGGACGACGCGCGGGAGCGCGTCGCAGCCCAGGCGCCCGAATCGGTCTTCCTGGAGGCGGCCGACACGGTGATCGAGAACAACGGCCCGCTCGAGGAGCTCGAGACCCGGGCCGAGCAGCTGTGGAACTCGCTGCCGGAAGAAGTGAGGAAGGGAACATGACGGGAGAGATTGCGAGGGAACTCGCGGAGATCGCCGCGCGCGTCGGCGAGCTCGAGGAGTATCTTTGACGTCGCTTCTAAAAAGAAGCGTGTAGCGGAGCTCGAAAAGGCGACCGCCGCGGCGTCGTTCTGGCAGGACGGAACGAGGGCCAAGGAGATCATCGCCGAGCTGAACGTCCTCAAGGGGTGGCTGGAACCGCTCGCCGCGCTCAGGGTGAGCTGCTCCGATCTCACGGCGCTGATCGAGCTGGCGGAGGAGGAGGGGGGAGACGGAGGCGAGGCTGCCCGGGAGGCTGCGGCCGAGCTCGGGCGGCTCCGTGAATCGATCGTCGGCCTCGAGTTCCGGAAGATGCTGTCCGGCCCCGACGACGAGCGGAGCGCCATCCTCGCGATCCACCCGGGCGCAGGAGGGACCGACTCCCAGGACTGGGCCCAGATGCTCTTCCGCATGTATCTGGGGTGGGCCGAGCGGCGGGGTTTCGAGACCCGCGTGCTGGACGTCCAACCGGGCGAGGAAGCGGGGATCAAGAGCGCCACGGTGCTCGTCAGCGGGCCGTACGCCTACGGCTACCTCAAGGCCGAGATCGGCGTCCACCGGCTGGTCCGGCTGTCCCCGTTCGACGCCGCGCACAGGCGCCACACCTCGTTCGCGTCGATCGCGGCCTATCCCGAGGTCGACGAGAACGTGGAGATCGAAATCAAGGACGGCGACGTCAGGCTCGACTTCTTCCGCGCGAGCGGGCCCGGCGGACAGCACGTCAACAAGAGTTCGACCGCGGTCCGGGTCACGCACCTCGCGACCGGCATCGTGGTCACGTGCCAGAACGAGCGCTCGCAGTTCAGGAACCGGGAGAATGCGTTGAAGGTCCTTCGCTCGCGCCTCTACGCGCTCCGCGAGGAGGAGCAGCGGAAAGTGAACGAGGCGAAGGCCGGGGAGAAGAAGGAGATCTCCTGGGGAAGCCAGATCCGATCGTATGTCCTGCACCCCTACCGGATGGTGAAGGACAATCGGACGGCGGTCGAGACCTCTGACGTGACCGGGGTCCTCGACGGGGACCTCGACGAGTTCATCGAGGCCTACCTCAAGGCGACGGGATAGCGCGGGAGCCGTCCCGGCCGACGCGGCCGGCGACGCGGCCCGCGGGATCCGGACCAGCGAACCGAAGGGGGATCACTTGGAGAAGGGTGAGAGCGCGCTCGTCGCCGAGATGCGGGACAACCTCGCCCGCATGCGCGAGCTCGGGGTTGAGCCCTACCCGCGCCGCTCGGAGCGGACGCACGTCTCGAACGAGGTCGTCGAGGCCTTCGAGAAGCTCGAGGGAACCGAGGTCACGGTCTCAGGGCGCCTCATGAGCGTCCGCGGGCACGGGAAGGCGGGGTTCGCGGACCTCGTGGACGGCGGCGGGAAGATCCAGCTGTACGTCCGCAAGGACGAGGTCGGCGATGCGCAGTATGAGCTCTGGAAGCTCGTCGACGTCGGGGACATCGTTGGTGCGCGGGGCGAGGTGATGAAGACGAAGACGGACGAAGTCAGCGTGAAGGTGAAGTCCGTCACGATGCTCGCCAAGGCGCTGAAGCCACTCCCGGAGAAGTGGCACGGGCTGAAGGACAAGGAGCTCAGGTACCGCCACCGGTCCCTCGACCTCATCGCGAACGACGACTCGAGGCGCGTCTTCCTTCTTCGGAGCAGGATGCTCCGGGTCTCGAGGGAGTTTCTCTGGGAGCGCGGGTTCGTCGAGGTGGAGACCCCGATCCTCCAGCCGAACTACGGCGGAGCGTTCGCGAGGCCGTTCACGACGCACCACCACTCGCTCGGGATGGACCTCTACCTCCGCATCGCCGACGAGCTGTATCTCAAACGGCTCATCGTCGGAGGGATCGAGCGCGTCTTCGAGATCGGGAAGGACTTCAGAAACGAGGGCATGGACCGGACCCACAGCCCGGAGTTCACGCAGCTCGAGCTCTACCAGGCGTTCGCGGACTATCACGACATGATGGAGATCACCGAGTCGCTCGTCGCGCGTCTCGCGGACGAGCTCTTGGGGACGACGAAGATCTCCTGGGACGAGCGTGAGATCGATCTCTCGCCCCCGTGGAGGAGGCTCACCGTCAGGGACGCGCTCGTCGAGGCGGTCGGCGAAGAGGCGCTCGGGAACGCCGGCGCGCTCGCGGCCGCCGCCCGGGCGAAGGGCCTCGCTGTCGAGGAACCGGTGCAGTTCGGTCCGCTCGCGGAGGACGTTCTCTCCAACCTCGTCGAGCCGAACCTCTTCGAGCCCACGTTCCTGATCGACTACCCGAAGGCGATCTCCCCTCTGGCGAAGGAGACGCCGGACGACCCGGACACCGTCGAGCGGTTCGAGTTCTTCATCGGGGGCCTGGAGCTTGGGAACTCGTTCACCGAGTTGAACGACCCGGACGAGCAGCGCAGGCGCTTCGAACTGCAGGAAGCGCAGCGCGCGGGAGGCGACGCCGAGGCGCAGGGAATGGACGAGGACTTCGTCCACGCCCTCGAGCACGGGATGCCCCCGACCGGAGGCCTCGGGATCGGGCTCGACCGCCTCGCGATGCTCCTGACCGGCGCACCGAGCATCCGCGACGTGATCCTCTTCCCGCCGATGCGTCCCGACCGTCAGGCGTGACGACAAGCGGGGCGCGAGCGCGCGCCCCGGTGAAAGGGAGGCCGGTTGTGTCGTTCGAGTGGTTCGTCGCGTTGCGCTACCTCCGCGCGAAGCGGAAGACCCGGTTCATCTCGATCATCACGTTCATCTCCGTCGCGGGCGTCGCCGTCGGCGTCATGGCGCTGATCGTCGTGCTCGCGGTCATGAACGGTTTCGAGAACGAGATCCACCGCCGGATCATCGGCATCAACGCGCACGTCATCCTCCTGCGCTACGGGAACCAGCCGATCACGGACTACGATCGCATCGGCGAGACGCTCGAGGAGCTGCCCGAGATCATCGCGGCTTCGCCGTTCACCTACGCGAAGGCGGTGATGAGGGGAACCGGGGGGTCGGACGGCGTCGTCGTGCGCGGGATCGACCTCGCGAAGGAAGCGCGCGTCACCGACATCCTCGAGAACATCAGTCCCCCCATCGAGACTCTGGCTTCGCCGCCCGAGGCGATCCCGCTGGCCATCATCGGCGACGAGCTCGCCAAGAGGCTCCGCGTGTCGATCGGAGACACGGTCGCCATCTCCTCGCCGTTCGACTACGTCATCACCCCGATGGGACTCATGCCGGCCGTGTCGCGGTTCGAGGTCGCGAGCCTCTTCAGCTCGGGCATGTTTGAGTACGACCAGTCGCTCGTCTATATTGATATCGAGGACGCACAATCGCTCTTCGACCTGCCAGGGGGCGTGATCGGCATTGCCACCAAGATCACGGACCCGTACACCGCCCCCGAGGTCGGGAGGATCGCCGTCTCGGCCGTGGGGGGGTTCCCGTACCGCGCCAACAACTGGATCGAGCTCAATCGGAACCTCTTCACGTGGATGAAGACCGAGAAGAAGGTCATGTTCTGGATACTGTCCCTCATCATCATGGTGGCGGCGTTCAACATCGCGAGCACGCTGATCATGGTCGTCATGGAGAAGACGAAGGACATCGGCATCATGAAGTCGATGGGGGCGAGGTCCGGCTCGATCATGCGCATCTTCGTGTTCGAGGGTCTCGTGATCGGAATCACCGGGACGATCGTCGGGAGCGTGGCTGGTTACATCCTGGCGTCGCTCCTCGACCGCTACCAGTTCGTGACCCTTCCGGGTGACGTCTACCCGATCGAGACCCTGCCGGTCGAGATGCAGGGCTTCGACTTCGCGGTCGTCGCGCTGGCGGCGGTCGCGATCAGCTTCGTCGCGGCGTTCTATCCGGCGTGGAAGGCCTCGAGGCTGGCGCCGGCCGAGGCCATCAGGAGGGAGTAGGGGGACAGGATGCTCGAGGTCCAGGAGCTCACGAAGACCTTCTCGACGGGTCCCGAACAGGTCGACGTCCTCAAGGGGATCGACATCACGATCGGGAAGGGCGAGATCGTCGCGATCGTCGGGCCGTCCGGTGTCGGGAAGAGCACGCTCCTTCACATCATGGGAGCGATCGAGACCCCGACCTCGGGCCGCGTCTTCCTTGACGGCACGGACGTGTTCGCGATGCCCGACAACGAGAGGGCCTCGTTCAGGAACCGGACGGTCGGGTTCGTCTTTCAGTTCCATCACCTCATGAGAGAGCTCACCGCGCTCGAGAACGTGATGATGCCCTGCCTGATCGCGGGCGTTCCGAGGGACGAGGCCGTCGCGCGGGCCGAGGAGCTCCTTGACGGCGTCAGGCTCGCCGACCGGCTTCACCACAGGCCGGGCGAGCTCTCCGGAGGGGAAGAGCAGCGGGCGGCCGTGGCGAGGGCGCTCGCGACGCGGCCACTGATGGTGCTCGCCGACGAGCCCTCCGGGAACCTCGACCGGGCGAACAGCGAAGAGCTTCACGATCTCATCTGGGGCCTTCGCGATTCGCTCGAGCAGACGTTCGTGATCGTCACGCACAACCCCGACCTCTACGGCCGGGCCGACCGCGTCGTGGCGTTGAAGGACGGCCGCGCGGACAAGTGGGGCGGGGAGGGAGCGCAGCCTTGAAGTGCGAGGAGTGCAACGAGCGGGAGGCGACCGTCAGATTCGCCGAGATGACCGACGGCGAGCTCACGTCCTGGAACCTCTGTGAGGAGTGCGCGCGGAAGAAGGGCGTGGCCGCGTCGCTCACACCGTTCGCGGGGCCTCTGGTCAACATCCTGATGGGTCTCCTGGAGGAGGCG
>JALGVN010000194.1 GCA_025774645.1 bacterium | reverse complement strand
GAGCGTGTCGCCTTGCGGGGCCGACTGGATCTCCGACCAGAGCTCGAAGGCGACGTCTGTCGTCTGCGACGCCGATATCGATATGTCCGCGGAGTCGGGGAAGTACCCCGGCGCCGACACCTCGAGTTCGTAGTTCACCGGTGGGAGTGTTGCAGCGTAGCTCCCATCCTCGTTCGAGCGGATCTGCGTGTACGGCGCGATGCCGTTGATCATGCAGTCGAGCGTTGCGCCGAAGACCGGAACGTTCGTGCCCCCTTCGGTGACGCTGCCCTCGACCGTCCCGGTCGACATCCCACGGATCACGTGGAGGACGTCTGTCGCGGACGAGAGGCCGAACCCGCCGACCGCGAAGTAGCGCGTGTACGACTCGGTGGCGTCTGTGGCAATGTCCACCGTGCGGACGGTCGTGTTCGACCAGCTTGCTCCGTGCTCGGCCCTCACGTTGCCGGAGCTCTTCGTGTAGCCGTAGCTCGAGGCTTCCCCCGCGCTCGCGAGCCACTCCGCATTCGTGGCCGTTCCCGCGATGTCGTACCCGGCGCCGGGGGAGAAGTGGTCGGTCTCGCCCCAATCGACGACGTCCCCCGCCTTGTAGTCTTCGACCGGGGTGCCCGAGTTCGTGATGGAGGTTTCGATCCTCACGTATCGATCGTCCGCTGCAAGGAAGTACCGCGTGGCGATCTCGATCTCGGAGTTCCCGGAGTCGTGGCCTCTCGCGAGGATCACGGCCTCGCCTCCGCTCCCGTCGTTCTCGATGCGGACGGTGTCGTACACCGCCTGACGAGGGAACTCGACGAGGAGAACGTAGCAGTGGCCGAGCTCGTCGAACAAGTGCGGGGCGCTTGCCGCGTCTATCACGTGACCGCCCGTGATGGCGTTCCCGTGGGCGTGGTCGACGCTCTCTATGATCGCTGTGATGTCTCCGTTCGACAGGAAGAAGTCGCCGAGCGCTCCTTCGGCCGACGGTCCGTCGAGAAGGTCGGAGGGGTCGGTGATCTCTCTCGCGACGGGCGGGTCCGCGTGTGTGGGAATCGCCGAGCACGCGAGGAGCCCGGTCAGGATGAGGACTAAGCTGCTGCTTCGCCGGTGTCTGGACACTGCGGTTCTCCCGTCGTCAGGGTGTCTGAAGGCAAGGCGGCTCCGGGCGATTCCCCCGAAGACCGCTCACCGTCTATTATAGCCTCATGCCGCTGCGAGGCCAAGCCACGTGATTGCCGCGAGCCAACGATAGCGCACGAATTCTGGAAAGTGCTTGATTGCTGTCCGACTCAGGCCGTAGAACGAGACTCGTGGTCGGCAGCAAGTGAGCGGTGTGCGGCGCTGCCGCCCGAAGCCCTGACGAGGAAACGGAGGACTGGTCGTGGAATCGATCGACTATGCAAGGCAGTATCGGGGAGCGGCTGTCTCGATCTTCCTCCACGTCATTGCCCTCGTCGTCGGCTTCTCGATCCTCGCAGCCGTGTTTCAGTTCCCCGAGGTGCTCAGGGCGACGTCGCTCCACCGCCTGTCCCTCTACGCGGCGCGCCAGTCGGTCGTTCAGCCTACCTACTGGGTCCTCGCGATGACGGGGTTCTCCCAGATCGCGATCGCGGTCTTCCTTCACCGGTCGTTCCGTGACCGCGACGCGTCCGTGCTCAAGTTCGCCCTGATCTTCGGAGTCCTTGCGGGAATCCTTCAGACTCTCGGCTTCATCCGCTGGGCCATCCTGATTCCGTATCTCGCGGAGCGGATGAGCGCCCCCGGGATTACGCAGGCAACGCGGGAGACGATCGCGCTCATCGAGGGCGCGTTCAACAGGTACGCCGGCATGGCGGTCGGCGAGCACACCGCGAACATCTGCGTCGGTCTCTGGACCCTCCTCCTGGGCGTCGCGATGCTCAGGCGTCCCCTCTTCGATCGGCGGCTCGGCTGGGCCGGGATCGTCATCGGCGCTCTCGCCGTGACGCTCGCCATGGAACAGCTTGGCGTCGCTCCCACCTTCTTCGGATTCGTTATCGACTTCGGATTCCCCCTCTGGGGTGTGTGGCTACTAGTCCTGGGCGTGTCGCTCTTATGCACACGAGCTGAACAAGGACAAGGGCCACCACTGACCTGGAGAACACTGGTCTGGTCGGCGGCGCTCTACGTGGTGCTGGTGCTGCCGAGCCTGACGGGGGCGTGATCCCGAAGTCACACGACCTCTCCACGGTCTCCGTCTCGTTCCTGGACTAGCCCGGACTCAGGTCCGGTTCGGCACCGAGCCTGACGCAGAAGGGGGAAGACCCGCTCGGGTCCTCCCCCTGTTCCTTCGTTTGACACGTTCGTGGTCGGTGGCGCCGCCGGTCTCACTTCCGCCGGCCTCCGCCACCGCCCGACCGACCCGATGACGAGCGGCTGCTCGACGAACGGCTGCTCGATGAGCGGCTTGACGACTTGTTCGACTGGTAGCTCTTCGACTTCTGGTTACCGCGCGAACGGGAACTGGACTGTCTATTCAGGCTCTGCTGCTTGCTCTGCGTCGGCTGTGAAGAGGACCAACCGCCCTTGTTGTTGCTTCTCTGCCAGTCGCTCCCCTGCTGGCGGTAGACGTTCCCGCCCTTGTCGGCGTAGACGTTGTTCGGCTGCTTCGAGGTCTGCGGTTTCTTGCGGTCGGCGGTCGCGGGTCTCGTCGACGGCTGGGTTCCTGGTCGCGTGCTCGGCTGGGTACCCGGGCGCGTGCTCGGTTGGGTACCCGGGCGTGTGCTCGGTTGGGTACCTGGCCGGCTTCCCGGGGAGGTACCCGGCCTCGTGCTCGGCCGAGATTGTCCCGTCCGTTTCACGCCGTTGTGGCGTGTCTGGTACATGTTGCCGTAGTGCGTCGGTCTCCCCCCGCTCCCGGCGCGGTAGCCGGCGCGGTAGCCCGCGCGGGCGCCCCTGTGGTAGCCGTGACGGTAGCCGTGGCGGTAGCCGTGGTGGTACCCGTGGCGATAGCCGTAGCGATACCCCCCGGGACCCCACCAGCCGCCCCGGCAGCACGCCCTGCCCCAGCCGACGTGCAGCCACCCGTAGCTGACGCCGAACGCGAATCCCCATCCCGTATACGGGTTCCAGTGGACGCCGTACCCGTACGTCACCGGACGCGGGTAGTAGTGGTAGCCGTACCACGGCTGGTACCAGTAGCCGGATCCGTAGACCACGCATCCGCCGTAGACGTACGAGTAGCTGTACCCCGGCGTGTAGCCGACGTAGACGACTTCCGGAGTCGACTCGTAGATGTAGACGTACTTGACGTTGTACACGGGGCAGTCGGCCGGCAGGTCCTGAACCTGCTCCGGAACGTAGTCCGCGACGACCCACGGTCCCTCGGGACCGTTCGAGACGAACCAGATGGCCTCGTCGCAGCACCAGTACTGCCCGTCGATGAGGAGCACCGACTTGTCGGTGTTCTTCGCGTAGGCGACACCGTCGGCGCACTGCTCGAAGATCGGATCGCCGTCGTAGGTGACGTCCACCGTCGCAGTCGCGCGATCGACTTCGGCCGTCTGAGGGATCGAGTTCTCGAGGACGGCCTCCTTGGCCTCCTGAGTCCCGGCGACGCTCGAGCGGACGTTCGCCATGTCGGATTCGGCCGGGATACTCGCGAACTCGTCCGGCAGCTCCTCCTGGGAGATGTAGTCCCAGTCGGTCGAGGGCACCGCCTTCGACGCGTACCACCGTCCGGCGATGAGGACGTAGTACGTCTGGGTCTCGATGTCCATGACGATGTCGCTCTCGGAGTTCTCCACGTAGAGGAGGTTGGTACCCTCGATGGACGCGTACTCAGGATCTCCGCTGACCGAGACGAGCTCGGCGGGCTTCGTGCGGACGATGATGTCCGGGATGCCGGCCTCTCCGAGCTCCGACTTCTCCTCGTCGGTGAGGGCGACCTCGGGGTTCTCCTCGGCCTGCTTCTTCTCCTCCTCGGCGATCGCGTCCGCGACCTCGCGAACGGAGTCCGGGAGCTTGAGCGCCACCTGCCACTCACCCGTGATGTCGGTCGCGGTGTACCAGTGCGGTCCGCCCTTCAGGTAGTACTCCTTCGAACTGGGTACCTGGAGGATGTAGAACGCGGAGTTCGCAACGTACTTGAGGTCCGAGCCCTCGAGGTCGGCGAGGATTGGGTCACCGTCGAGGAGGACGAGAACGGCCGGCTCCGTCACGAAGATGATCTCCGGTGGCGCGTTGTTGAGTCCGCCCGTGCCCCACGCCTCCTGTTCGATCACCCCAAGCGCGGCGATCAGCCGGTCGATTGAGAACTCCATCTCCCACTTCGGAATCTCCGCCTCGAGGAAAGCCGTGAGGTCGTCGATGTCGCTCTGTTCCGCATCGGGGAACTTCACGGCGGTGATCTTGATCTCCTCGAGCGTCGCCATTCGGGTGTCCATGTCGGTCGAGAGACGGGCCTCGAACCAGACCGCGCCGAAGACCGGCGCGGTCGTCCCGGTCTTGGTCACGGACACGGCAGCCCGGGCCTCGAGAGTGTTGCCCTCGTAGCCCTCGAGCTGCGGCTGGTAGATGACGACCTTCCCCTTCTCGGCCTCGAGTTCCCGCGGCCACGCGGAAGCTCCCTCCTCGCCGAGGGCCTCGGCGTCTTGGGCCTCCTGCGCGAGAAGCGATGGCGCCAGTGAGGCGATGAAGAAGACGAGTGTGGTGACGACGCACCAGCGCTGGAAAACCGATCGCTGTGTCAATGTGGCCCTCCTTCCTGACGGCCCGGCCGGCGTCTCTCGCGCCCGCGCGCTCGGACCGTGGACTTGCGTTCCAAGATGACGGCGGGCATCGATGGGTCAGACGCATTCGTGCCCGCC
>JALGVN010000193.1 GCA_025774645.1 bacterium | reverse complement strand
GAACGCCGCGGCCGACGAACCTGTTCGAGAGCCCGAGGTCGCGGGCGCCGTCCAGGACGCGAACGGCCGTGTTCAGTTCCGTTACTGTCGTCATCCGCACGAGCTCCGCGCCCGGCCGGAGAGACTCCCGACCTGGTTGATGCGGTTCTCCGCGAAGGCGTTCGCCGCCTCGGCGGTGCTGATGCCCCGCTCGCGCGAGAGCGCGAAGACCCTCTTGAGTACTCTGTAGATACGTTCCGCCCTGCGCTTCGCCCGCTCGGTCGAGAAGCCGGCGATCTCCTCGGTCACCGCGATGAGGGCTCCCGAGTTGAAGACGAAGTCGGGAGCGTAGAGGATGCCTCGCTCGGTGAGGAGCTTCACGTCCCCGGGCTCCGCGAGCTGGTTGTTCGCGAGCCCGGCGACGATGCGGCACTTGAGCCGTGGGATCGTCCGCGTGTCGAGGACCTCGCCGATCGCGCACGGGCTCCAGATGTCGCACTCGACGTCGTAGATCGCGTCGGGCTCGACGGTCTCCACTCCGAGGGCAGCACCCGCGCGCTCCGCGACGGCGCCGTCGACGTCGGTGGCAACGACCCGCGCGCCCTCCCCGATGAGCTGTCTCGCGAGCTCGCTCCCTCCCCTCCCGAGTCCCTGGATGGCGACGGTGAGACCGGAGTTGCCGCGATCCATACCCGCCTCCTCGAGGCAGGCGCGGATCCCGTGGAGCGCTCCGTGCGCCGTGACGGGCGACGGGTCGCCGCACCCGCCGTACGCGCTGTGGAGCCCGACGACGTGCCGCGTCTCGACGCGGATGACCTGCATGTCCTCGACGTCGGTCCCGAGTCCCTGCGAAGTGATGTATCGACCGTTCAGGCTCTCAATCTGTCTCCCTAGCGCCCTGAAGAGCGCCTCGCTCTTGTCGAGCGCGGGGTCCCCCATGATGACCGCGGCGCCCCCGCCGAAGTTCAGACCAGCGGCCGCGGCCTTGTAGGTCATGGCCGCCGACAGCCTGAGTGCGTCCTCGAGCGCGTCCTCCTCCCGGTCGTACTGGCGCATCCGCGTGCCGCCGATGGCGGGGCCGAGGACCGTGCTGTGAATCGCGACGATCCCGCGGAGTCCCGCTACCTCGTCGTACGCGAAGACGACCTGTTCGTGGTCGGACTCCTCGAGAGATCTGAAGACGTCCATGTTCACCTCCGGCGCGGCGCCGTTCACGCCGCCGGGCCTTTCGCGCAGCGGAGTCGTGCCGCTACTTCCTCTTCCGGAGCCACGAGGGGTCTCTCTTCTCGAAGAACGCCTCGATGCCCTCCCTGGCGTCGCCGATGCCGAAGCAGATCCCGAACGCGTCGGCCTCCAGAGCGCCGCCGGTCTCGACGTCCGTACCCGCTCCCTTGTTGACGCAGGACTTGACGAGCGCGATCGCCGCCGGTCCGCGCGAGGCGATCTTCTCGGCCATCTCTTTCGCCGCGCCGAGGAGCTCGTCCGGCTCGACGACCTTGTTCACGAGCCCGTACGAGAGCGCCGTCGCCGCGTCGATCGGGTCGCCCGTGAGCAGGATCTCCTTCGCCCTCCCGAACCCGATGAGCCTCGGCAGCCGCTGCGTTCCGCCGAACCCCGGCGTCGCGCCGAGGGTGACCTCGGGCTGCCCCATCTTCGCCCTCGTCGACGCGATCCGGATGTCGCACGCCATCGCTGCCTCGAGTCCGCCGCCGAGCGCGTATCCGTTGACGGCCGCGATGACCGGCTTGTTGAGGTTCTCGATCGTCGAGAACGCCTTCTGCCCGAGCTTCGCCGCCTCGCGCGCCTGCATCCCGTCCATCTTCGAGAGCTCGGCGATGTCGGCTCCGGCGGCGAACGCCTTGCCCGCGCCCGTGAGGACGACCGCCCCGACCCCGTCGTCCGCCTCGAGCTCGGACATCGCGTGGATGAGCTCCATCATCGTCTCGCCGTCCAGCGCGTTCAGCGCCGTCGGCCGGTCGATGGTCACGACCGCGGTGAGACCGTCCTTCTCGATCTTGAGGTTCTTGAACTCCATCTCTCCTCCCGGCACAGCGTTTCAGTCCGGTTCGCGCCCCGTTACGGGCGACCGGGCGCGAGGCGCGTCAGAGTTCGACGCTCGCGCCCTCCGTGGTCTCCGGGTATGTCTTCGCCTCTTCCTCCCCGCGGAGCACCCTGAGGCAGCCGAGCGCCAGGGCCTCGAGCTCGTCCCCCCCGGGAACGACGACGACCTTGCCGAGGAATCCCGTCTTCGCCTCGATTCCCCCGACGATATAATCGGAGTGGGCCAGACCGCCCGTCAGGACGGTCGCGTCGAGCTTCCCGTCGAGCACGACGGCCATGGCACCGATCTCCTTCGCGATCTGGTAGATCATCGCGTCGTAGACCTGCTTCGCCCGCCCGTCGCCGCCGTCGATCCGTCTCTCGATCTCCTTGGCGTCGGCCGTCCCGAGGTACGCGATGAGCCCCCCTGCCCCGACCAGCTTCTTCTTGATCTGCGCGACGGTGTACTTGCCGCCGAAGCACATCTTGAGGAAGTCGCCAGTCGGCAGCGCACCCGCACGCTGCGGCGTGAAGGGCCCCGCCGACAGTGCGTCCGAGACGTCGACCATCCTCCCCTTCCTGATCGCGGCGATGCTGATCCCGCCGCCCAGGTGCGCGACCACGACGTTGAGGTCGCGGAGTGGCCGCCCGAGCTCCGCGGCGGCCGAGCGAGCGGTGGCCTTGATGTTCAGGGCGTGCACGAGGCTCTTGCGGCGGATCTCGGGCACCCCGGAGTAACGAGCCAGGATGTCGAGCTCGTCGACGCACGGCGGGTCGACGATGAACGCGCCGATCCCGAAGTCCCACGCGATGCCGAACGCGAGGACGGCGCCCAGGTTCGAGGCGTGATCGCCCTGTACGGCGTTTCTGGCATCCTCGATCATCGCGTCGTTGACGCCGTAGGTCCCGCTGACCGTCGGCCTGAAGAGGCCGCCGCGCCCGACCACCGCGGTGAACTCGCGGAGTTCGACGTCGCTGTCGCCGAGGAACTCGAGGATGATCTCCTTCCTGTACTCGTACTGCCCCCAGATCGTGTCGCACCGGCTGAGCTCGAGGTCGCCGTGCTTGATGTCGTCGCTGAACAGGCACTTCTCACCCTCGAAGACCGCGAGCTTCGTCGAAGTCGACCCGGGGTTCAATACGAGGATGAGTTCCTTGCCGTGTGTTCTCGTCTCGTCCATCGCTTCCCTCTTCCCGATCCGTTCGCACGCGGGGCGTCCTCAGGTGGAGCGTCGTTGGTCGAGCGGCCGCCAGTCGGAGCGTCCACCGCGGGAGCGGATCAGTAGCCCCTCTCCTTGTAGACCTCGCGCTGGATGAGGAACTGCATGATCTCGGCGGTCCCGCCGCCGATCGGCATGAGTCTCGCGTCGCGGAAGAGCTGCTCGGTCTTGCTCTCCTTCATGTAGCCGATGCCGCCCAGAATCTGGACCGCATCGTAGCAGATCTCCTGCGCGGCGTTGCATGCGAAGAGCTTCGCCGACGCCCCCTGGCGGCTCGCCGGGAGTCCCTTCTCGATCATGCGCGCGGCCTGGAGCGTCAGGAGCCGGGCCGCGTCGATCTTGACGGCCATGTCGGCGATCTTGAAGCTCACGCCCTCGAACATCCGGATCTGCCGTCCGAACTGCTCGCGCTCGGTCGAGTGCGCGACGGCGAGCTCGAACGCGGCGCGCGAGTAGCCGACGGCCCCCGCCGCGAGCGACGTGCGTTCGGTGTCAAGCTCGTCCATGAGGATCGCGAACCCCCCGTTCTCCTCGCCGAGGAGCGCCGACGCCGGGACTCTCGCGCCCTCGAACTTGAGGTGCGAGACCTTGAGCCCGCGCATCCCCATGAGGTCGTAGTCCTTCACGACGCTGAAGCCCGGGGTGTCGGTCTCGAAGATGAAGGCGCTCATCCCCTTCCGTGCCTTGACCGACGGATCGGTCACCGCGAAGAGGAGGATGAAGTCCGCGATGCTTCCGTTCGTGATGAAGCGTTTCTCGCCGTCGATGATCCAGTCGTCGCCGTCACGCACCGCCCGGGTCTTCATCCCGGCCGTGTCGGAGCCGACGTCCGGCTCCGTGATGCCGATCGCGCCGATCTTCTCGCCGGTGATGATCGGCGGCAGGTACTTCTGCTTCTGCTCGTCGTTCCCGAACTTGTAGACCGGCGGGGCGAAGTAGACCGAGGTCACGCCTCTCGTCACGTCGACCATCGGGCATACCGCCGAGATTTCCTCCGCGATGAGCGTCTCCGCGACCATCCCCTTCCCCGTGCCGCCGTACTCGGGCGGCAGGAGCGCGCCGGTGTAGCCCGCCGCGCCGACGGTCTTCAGGAGCTCGCGCGGGTACTCGGCGGACTCCTCGATCTCGTCGGCCAGGGGGGCGATCTCGCGCTCGGCGAAGGCCCGCACCTTCTCGCGGAATGCGTTTTCCTCGTCGGTGTAGAGCACGCTCAGCATGGCGGTTCCTTTCGGTAGCTTCCTCTAGCCTTCGGAGTCCGCGGGCTCGATCTCGATCATCGCCTCGGTCGTGCCCACGGAGTCGCCGTCCGAGACGCTCACCTTCCGGACGACGCCGTCCATCGGAGACCGGACGTCGTGCTCCATCTTCATCGCCTCGACGATGACGAGGCTCTGTCCCGCCGAGACCTGGTCGCCCTCCGAGACGATCACCTTGACGACCGTGCCGGGCATCGGCGCCTTGATGGTCCCGCTCGCCGCGGCCGAGCCCCCCGCCCCGGAGAACGTCTCGTCGGAGGCGGTCCCGGATTCGAGGATGAAGCGTCGGCCGTCGATCCAGATGGCGACCCCGCCGTC
>JALGVN010000192.1 GCA_025774645.1 bacterium | reverse complement strand
CGGCGGCAAGGTCAACGCGCGGGTCGGGTTCGCAGGGGCACAGCGCGCGATGGTGACAGTGAGGCCCGCGGCGTTCGTGCCGGAAGATAGCGCGCGCGGCGGGGAGGTCACCGATCTCGACTTCGACGTCCTGGCGGAGCCCGACATCCGGCGCTTCGTCGAGTACGTCGAGGCCGCTGTGGGCGACGTCGACATCACTCGGTCGGACGTCCTCGTGGCGGTAGGCCGGGGCATCAGGGAAGAGGAGAACCTCCCCGTCGTCAACGCGCTCGCCGAGGCGCTCGGAGGCGTCGTCGCATGCTCGAGGCCGGTCGTCGACGCCGGGTGGCTTCCGAAGGACCGGCAGGTCGGCTCGTCCGGCAAGACCGTGAAGCCGAAGCTCTACCTCGCGGTGGGGATCAGCGGCCAGTTCCAGCACCTCTCCGGCATGAAGGCCGCCGACACGATCATCGCGATCAACAAGGACCCGAAGGCGCCGATCTTCTCGGAGGCCGACTACGGCATCGTGGGCGACCTCTTCAAGGTCGTGCCCGCTCTCACGGCGAAGATCGCGGAGGCGAAGGGCTAGCGCGCGCGCTGGCCGCGGGCCGGCGGTACACCGGCCGGCTCGTCACTTCAGGAGACTCACTTGACGCAGACGAACGACTCGGGCTCGGGGAAGAGCGGAGTGAGCGAGGCGTGTGAGCCGCGGCTCGGCGTCTACATCTGCCACTGCGGGATCAACATCGCGCGCATGGTCGACGTCGAGAGAGTCAGAGAGGCCGCTGAAGCGCTTCCCGGCGTCGCCATCGCGAAGACCTACTCGTACATGTGCTCCGATCCCGGACAGCGCCTCGTGATGGCCGACATCGAGGAGCAGAACCTCACCGGCGTCGTCGTGGCCGCGTGCTCCCCCAGGATGCACGAGCCCACGTTCCGCGCCGCCGTCTCGAGCGTCGGCATGAACCCGTACCTCATGGAGATGTCGAACATCCGGGAGCAGTGCTCCTGGATTCACGAGGACAGGGACGACGCGACCGAGAAGGCGACAGATCTCGTCCGGGCGGCCGTGGCCCGCGCCGGGCAGCTCTCGGGGCTCGAGGAGAGGGAGATCGAGGTCGTGCCCGCGGCGCTCGTCATCGGCGGCGGCGTCGCCGGCATTCAGGCGGCGCTCGACATCGCCGAGGCGGGCTATCAGGTCTACCTCGTCGAGCGCGACCCGTCGATCGGCGGACGCATGGCGCAGCTCGACAAGACGTTCCCGACGCTCGACTGCTCGGCGTGCATCCTGACGCCGAAGATGGTCGACGCGGCGCGCCACCCGAAGATCGATCTCATGACCTACTCGGAGGTGGAGGACATCACCGGGTACGTCGGGAACTTCAAGGCGACCGTGCGGAAGAAGGCGACGTCGGTCAGGCGAGCGGACTGCACCAGCTGCGGCGACTGCGTCACGAAGTGTCCGGTCTCGCTCGACTCCGAGTTCGACGTGGGGATGGCGCAGAGGAAGGCGATCTACACGCCGTTCCCCCAGGCCGTTCCGAGCGAGCCCGTGCTCGACCGCGCGAGCTGCCTGTACTTCCTGGAGGACGGGAAGTGTGGCGTCTGCGAGAAGGTCTGCAAGACCGGCGCGGTCGACTACACGATGGAGGACGAGGTCGTCGAGCTCGACGTCGGCACGATCGTCGTGGCGACGGGGTACGACGAGTTCAATCCGAACGAGAAACCTGAGCTCGCGTACGCGCAGTACGAGAACGTCATCACGGGCCTCGAGATGGAGCGGATCTGCTCCGCTTCCGGTCCTACCCTCGGCGAGATCGAGATCGGCGGGAAACGGCCTTCGGACTTCGTCTTCATCCAGTGCGTCGGTTCGCGCGACGAGACCGTCGGCAACGAGTACTGTTCGCGCGTGTGCTGCATGTTCACGGCGAAGCACGCCCACCTCGTGAAGGAGAAGATCCCGGACGCGAACATAACCATCTTCTACATGGACATCCGCGCGTTCGGGAAGGGCTTCGAGGAGTTCTACGACCGCGTCCGCAAGGAAGGCGTCAACTACCGGCGCGGGAGCGTCTCGGAGATCTACAAGAAGAAGGACAAGCTCGTCGTGCTTGGCGAGGACACGCTCCTCGGTGAGACGATGGAGGTCGAGGCCGACCTCGTGGTCCTCGCGGCCGGGCTCGTCGCCCGGAAGGAGACCGGCGAGATCGCGAGGATCCTCAAGCTCTCGCGGTCGGCCGACCGGTTCCTCCTGGAGGCGCACCCGAAGCTCAGGCCGGTCGACACCGCCACCGATGGCGTCTTCCTCGCGGGGTGCTGCCAGGGGCCGAAGGACATCCCCGACGCGGTCGCCCAGGCTAAGGCCGCCGCGTCTTCGGCGATCGGCCCGATGTCGAAGGGCACGGTCACCGTGCAGGCGCTCGCGGCGGTGATCGACGAGGACATGTGCTCCGGCTGCCGGATCTGCGTCTCCGTCTGTCCGTACGGGGCGATCTCCTACGACGAGGATGACAAGGTCTCGAGGGTGAACGAGGCGCTCTGCAAGGGCTGCGGCACCTGCGGGGCGGCGTGCCCGTCGGCAGCGATCACGATGAGCCACTTCACCTCTGAACAGATGCTGGCGCAGGTCCTCGCGCTGGTAGGAAGCGCGTGACGGAGGGAACCGATGGCGGACGTTGACACCACGAAGAAGGCCGGACCCGCCGGGTCGGCGAAGGAGGCCTGGAAGGAGAAGGTCGCCGCGGCGCGGCAGCGGGACGGCGAGTTCATGTCGGTCTCCGGCGAGAAGGTCGACATCCTCTACACGCCCGACGACATCGCGGGCTTCGACTACGAGCGCGACCTCGGACTTCCGGGCGAGTATCCGTACACGAGGGGCGTCCGGCACAACATGTACCGCGGCCGCCTGTGGACGATGCGGCAGTTCTCGGGGTTCGGCACCCCCGAGGACTCGAACAAGCGGAACAAGTTCCTGCTCGAGCACGGGCAGACCGGGCTCTCGATAGCGTTCGATCTCCCGACGATCATGGGCTACGACTCGGACCACGAGCGCGCGGAGGGCGAGGTGGGGGTGTGCGGTGTGGCGATCGACTCGCTCCGCGACATGGAGACCCTCTTCGCCGGCATCCCGCTCGACAAGGTCTCGACGTCGATGACGATCAACGCGCCCGCGGCCGTCCTCCTCGCGATGTACATCTGCGTGGGGGAGGGTCAGGGTGTAGACTCGAAACAGCTCCGCGGCACGATCCAAAACGATCTCCTCAAGGAGTACATCGCGCAGAAGAGCTGGATCTTCCCGCCGGTGCCCTCGATGCGGATCATCACCGACATCATGGCGTACTGCGCGACCGACGTTCCGCAGTGGAACACGATCTCGATCAGCGGGTACCACATCCGAGAGGCGGGTTCGACCGCGCTCCAGGAGCTCGCGTTCACGCTCGCCGACGGGTTCGCTTACGTCGAGGCCGGCATCGCGGCCGGGATGGACGTCGACACGTTCGCGCCGAGGCTCTCGCACTTCTTCAACTCGCACCTCGACTTCTTCGAGGAGGTCGCGAAGTTCCGCGCCGCGCGCAGGATCTGGGCGACCGACATGCGGGAGAAGTACGGGGCGAAGGACCCGCGGTCCTGGCTCATGCGGTTCCACACGCAGACGGCGGGCTGCAGCCTCACGGCGCAGCAGCCGTTCAACAACGTCGTTCGGACCGCGCTCGAGGCGCTGGCCGCCGTCATGGGCGGCACGCAGAGCCTCCACACGAACTCGATGGACGAGTCGCTCGCGCTCCCCTCCGAGGAGGCGGTGCACGTCGCGCTCCGGACGCAGCAGGTCATCGCGCACGAGTCCGGGGTCCCGAACGTGATCGATCCGCTCGGCGGGTCGTACTACGTCGAGGCGCTCACGAACAAGATGGAAGAAGGCTGCCGAGACTACTTCGCTCAGATCGAGAAGCTCGGCGGCGTCATTCCGGCGATCGAGAAGGGGTTCTTCCAGCGCGACATCGCGAAGGCCGCCTTCCGGTATCAGCGCGCGACGGAGGAAGGGCGGCAGGTCGTCGTCGGCGTGAACGAGTACGTCGACGAGGGCGAGGAGATCAAGATCGAGCTCCTGAAGATCGGACCCGAGGCCGCGAAGCGGCAGCACGCGGTGCTCGCCGAGATCCGGAAGGAGCGTGACGACGCGGCTGTGAAGGAGGCGCTCGCTGGTCTCAGGGCCGCGGCCGAGGGGACCGACAACCTCATGCCGCACTTCGTCGGCTGCAGCCGCGTGTACGCGACCATCGGCGAGATGATCGGGGTGCTCCGGGAGGTCTTCGGAGAGTACCGCGAGCCTCCGATCTACTGGTAGTCGACCAACTGCGCCCGCGGGCGCGGGGGAGGGTGGAATGAAGTTCCTCATGGCTGTTCTCGGACTCCTGGCTGCGACGTTCGCCTTGAGGCCGGCCGCGGCGCAAGCTGCGGAGAAGCCCAACATCGTCCTCATCTTCATGGACAACTTCGGCTACGGCGAGCTCGGCTGCTACGGCGGAGGGGTCATCCGCGGGGCGCCGACGCCCCGGATCGACACGCTCGCGTCGGAGGGCATCCGGCTCACGAACTTCAACGTCGAGGCGCAGTGCACCCCGAGCCGCGCCGCGATCCTGACCGGGCGCTACGCCATTCGCACGGGCAACGCGTCGGTCCCGCTCGAGTCTCCGATCTACGGTCTCACGCAGTGGGAGTACACGATGGCCGAGATGCTCTCGGACGCCGGCTACGCGACCGGCATGTTCGGCAAGTGGCATCTGGGGCATACGAAGGGGCGGTACCCGACGAACCAGGGGTTCGACGAGTGGTACGGG
>JALGVN010000191.1 GCA_025774645.1 bacterium | reverse complement strand
GAGTGGTACGACAGCGCGAACCAGCGGTACATCGTCGAGTGCGACGCGGTCCAGCACTACGGGGGCGGATACCCGGAGACCTTCGAGGTCATCTTCTACAGCCCGGCCGTCTACCCGACGTCGACCGGGGACGGCGTGATCGTCATCCAGTACAAGACCGTGAGCGCGCCGTGGCTGTCGACCACGGGCATCGAGAACGCCGCGGAGACGATCGGCATCCAGTACCTCCACAACGGCGTCTACGACGGCGCCGCGGCGCCGCTTGCCGCAGGACTGGCAATCAGGTTCACGACCGAGAGCCCGATCGATCCGACGATCTGGCTTGTGGCCGATGACAGCTGGACGGACGACACCGCGGGAGGCGACGGCGACCATCTGAACGAGCCGCTCGAGACGATCGACATCACGGCCCTGATCGCTAACAGGGGCACGTCGACTGCGGCCGGCGTCACGGGGACGATCTCGACGTCGGACCCGGACGTCACGATCGTGAACGACACGGCCGCGTTCGGAGACATCGGAGCCGGCGGGAGCTCGTCGAACGCGTCGCCGTTCGTCGTCACGATCTCCGGCGAGCCGTCCGACGAAACGGTCGAGTTCGACCTGCACCTGAGCTCGGCGTCCACGAGGGACTACGACACCTGGGAGATCATCACGATCACTCTCACCCTCAACGGGACAGGCATCGATGAGCCCGAGGATGCACTGCTGGCCTTCGGCCTCAGGCAGAACGCGCCGAACCCGTTCAGGGACGGGACCCGTATCGCGTTCGTGCTGCCGACGGCGTCGCACGCGAACCTCGAGATCTACAACGTCGCGGGCCGGAAGGTCGCGAGCGTGATCGACCGCGAGCTCGCAGCGGGAGAACACTCGGTGGCGTGGAACGGCCGCGACACGAACGACCGTGAGGTCCCGGCCGGCATCTACTTCTACCGCCTCCAGGCCGGCCAGAACGAGAGCATGAAGAAGATGATCCTCCTCAAGTAGCGCGCCGACGTCGCGTCTGCGTGCGAGGACCGGAATCGAAGAAGAGCCGCCCGCAATGCGGGCGGCTCTTTCGTTGTCGTTCGGTTCGTCGTGCGGCGGCCGGCGTTTCGACCCGACGTCGGGCGTCGACCGGCACCGTGGGCGAAGGACCGTTACTTCATCAGCACCATCTTCGAGATCCGCGTGACGCTTGCGGACTCGAACCGGTAGAAGTAGACTCCCGACGCCACCGCCTTGCCCTGCTCGTTCGTCCCGTCCCACGGGACCTCGTGCGCGCCGGGCTCGAAGATCTCGTCCGCGAGGTTCCTGACGATCCTGCCGCGCCCGTCGTAGACCGTGAGCGCGACCCTCTGCGCCTCCGGGAGCGCGAACGCGATCCGCGTCAGAGGGTTGAACGGATTCGGGTAGTTCCCGTAGAGCACGACCTTGTCCGGGAGCGTCTCGTCGATGCTCGTGCCGCTCACGTGGAGCGCCACCGGGACTACCTGCCGGTCGCCGCCGTTGCTGTCGATGAGGAGCTCCGCGTAGTAGTCGCCCTCGGCCAGCCCCTCCGAACTGAACGTGAGCTCTATCTCGGCGGTCCCGCCGGCCTCGACATCGCCGGAGGCGGGATTCACCGCGAGCCACGTGACGGGCTGGTAGACCGCGAACGTCCCGTCGCTTGTGTCGGCCGCCGGCTGCACCGTGGCGGCCGTGACCCGCATCAGACACTCGGTCGAGATCGGGCCGTCGACGAGCCAGGTGTATACGCCGTCGTTCGGCGTCTCGGAGGCGACGTCGAACCACGCCGAGCCGCCGTCGGCCGAGAAGGAGATGCTCACGACGTCGACCTCACCGGCGGATGACCACGTGATGTCGTGGAGCTCTCCGAGCCCCCACATCTCGCCGCCGTTCGGGGACACGACCGTCACGGAGGGACCTTCCGGCCCCTCGAGCACGAGCGTCCCGGTCAAGGTCTGCGGGGGTGTGCCCCAGCTGTCCCCGGAGAGCGTGTAGGTGAGCTCCTGGTTCCCGGCGAGCGCCGGCACGGCGAACGCGGTAACGGTGGCCTGCGCCGTCTCGCCCGGGTAGATCACGTTCTCCCAGGTGGCGCTCCAGCCCGCTTCGGCCCCGTCTCCCGCCGCTCCGTCCCAGACGAGCTCGCGGCTACCGACGACGAAGTTCGTGCAGTCCATGACGATCATGCCGTCCGGGAAGTCGATCGTCGCCGCGTTGATCCACTCGTCCTCGGTGCTCTCGTTCGAGATAGTGAAGACGAAGTTCCCGAGCTGGTTAGCATCGTAGACGCTCGGGACGACGCCCATCGAGGAGCTGTCGAGCTCCCTGGGCGTTCCGGCGTCGACCACCTCGATCGTGAACGAAAGAACCGATTGAGGCTCTCCGAGGTTCACGATCTCGAACGTCTCGACCTGAATCTGGTCGGTCTCGAGAACGACGTCGAAGAACTCCGGGGCGACCTGGATCGCCGGCACGAAGACCTGCCCGACGTGCACGGTCCCGAAGTGGGGGTTCGCGTTGAAGGCCGTGACGGTGAGGGTCAGATCCTCGTCTGTCGGCGGCGTCTCGAGCATGTCGATGACCGCCACGCCGTCCGAGCCCGAGAGGCCGGACCCGTAGAGGACCCCGTTAAGATAGAGGGCGCAGAGCGCTCCCTCGACTCCCTCGACCGTGACGTCGTAGGTCGGGGTGTCCGCTGCCATCTCGCCGTTGTGAGCGACGGTGAGATCCGCGGGGACGTCCGTCCGGACCCTGAGTGACGGGTCGCCGAAGATGTGCCAGGAGAGGAACATGTCCTCTCCGTTGGAGCCGTACTCGTCGATCATGAGGGCGCTGCCGTTGTAGCAGAGGCCGCCGAACGTCCGCTTCGCGCCAGCCACCAGGAGGTCGACCACCTCGTCCTGCGCCGCCATCGGCGGATCCCAGGACTGGTTGATCGACGACATGTAGGTGCCGATCGCGCCGGTCGGCTCGTCGCCGTTCGTCGCACGGAGCCAGACCTCAGCGAAGCACGTGATCCCGTTGAAGTACCCGTTCACGCACGCGACGCTGATGATGAACGGGAGCATGTCGTCGTTCGAGAGCGCGTTGACGTAGGAGCTCGAGAACCCTGAGGACCCCCAGCCCATCGTGGAGCCGTGTCCCGTGTAGTTGACGATGCTCCTGCCGTCGTTCAGCGCGTTCGAGACGTCCGAGGCGGTGGCGCTGGGGTCGTAGATCTGATCGACGTGCGAGTAGGAGAACGCGAGTAGGTCGTCGCGCATGAAGTCCGCGTGAACGTTATCATACTCGCCGTCGTCGCCGGGACCCTGGTTCGACGCGACGCCTGTGCCCTTGTGATACCAGGGAGCGCCGGCCTGCGGGAACTTCTCGTACTCGATCGTACGCAGGACCTGCGTCTCGACGTGCGACACCTGCTCGGCGGAGAAGCGCCCGACGAAGATGTCGGGATAGCTGTCGCTCCCGGCCGTCAGGGAGTAGCTCGGATCCGAGGATCCGCCGGCCGCGTACGGCGTCGGGATCTGGTCCGCATCGCCGACGAGGAGCACGTAGGTGAGCCCGTAGGTGTCGTAGTAGCTCTGAATGTATGCGTCGATGGCGGCCGACGAGACGCCCGCGTCCGTCACGCTCACCATCTCGCAGGACACGCCCATCTGGTTCTTCCACTCGACGAACGGGGCCATGGCCGGCATGAAGTCGTTGTAGGCGATGACGAGCATGTTGCCGATCTCGTCGAGCGAGGCGTAGCGTGCCGCTGCCACCTCGTCGAAGTTCAGGAAGTGATCTTCATAGATCTTCGTGAACTCCGTGCTCCTGCCCGCGTTCGGTCGGCGGTCGAGGACGTTCACCCCGCCCGGCCCGACCTGCTCGGCGACGACGACCACGCGGTCGTAGACCCTGAGGGTCGACGTCGCAGGGTTGTAGTGGAACGGGTTCACGACGACGACGATGCCACGGTAGTCGCGCATGATGTAGGGCTCCCGCCCGTAGGCGAGCGGGCCTGGGTACCACTCGTCGGACCCGTAGAACCTGTCGAAGGTGTGCGACACCGTCTTCGGATCGACGTTCCTGAGGATCGTCCCCTTGGAGGGAGCCACGCGGAAGTTCGGGATGTCGACGTAGTGTGAGGACACGATCCGGACCGACATCTCGGCGTCGTCCGGAATGATGATGCTCCGTGCCACGTCCGGAAGCTCAGGAAGCCCCCGCACCTTCATCCTGCTTTCGTCCCCGAGGCCGATCGTGTCGTAGGCCTCGCCGTCGATCTCGACGGTCCCTCTCCTGAAGTTCCCGATCCTGTACTCGATGATCGTCCTGCCGCCCTCCGACTCGACGAGGTCGACCGAGACGCCGTCGACGGGTTCGGCCAGCTCGACGACCTGCGCGGCCGAAGCCGCGAGCGGGACGATCAGTACAAGCAAGATCGCGGCGCTCAGAGCCCTCACGTAACACCTCCACAGCATAAGTAAGGAAGCAGGGCACACGCTTCCGATCGACGAATCCGGCAGAAGCGCGCCTCCTACCTCAATATACCGGCCTACTCCTTGAGACGCCAGCCTCAAGGGGGGGATTCAGGGGGGTTTCCTGCACGAATTATACCACAAAGTCGTGACAGTGGACAGATGTAACAGGAACGGGCCCGGCGAAGGGCCTGCGGGGGTTCCGGTGCCGTCACGACGAGAGGCCCAGGCCGTCCGGCCCGGGCCTCTCCTGTTCGATCCCGCCCCCGGTCGCCCGGAGACAGGCTGCTTCGTGATTCCCCTATTTGAGAAGCACCATCTTCGCCGAGTCGGTGAACCCCGCGGCCTCCATCCGGCAGAAGTAGACGCCGGTGGCGG
>JALGVN010000028.1 GCA_025774645.1 bacterium | reverse complement strand
GCTCGTAGAGCTCGTTCATGCCGACCAGGACAGCCGCCGCGTCGGCGCTTCCGCCGCCCAGGCCGGCCCCGACCGGGATTCGCTTCGTGAGCGACAGGGCCGGAGCCGGGCACCCGGTCTCCTCCATGACGGCGCGCGCCGCGAGCACGGCGAGGTTCGAGGCGTCGAGCGGGACCGCGAGTCCCTCTACCTCGAGGACCGGCTTCTCTGCGCCGGCGGCCGCTCTGGACACCACCAGGGTGTCGCTGAGGGAGATCGTCTGGAAGATCGTGTCGATGTCGTGGTACCCGTCGGCCCTGCGGCCGACGACCTCGAGTCCGAGGTTGACTTTCGCGTGCGCTTCCACTCGCACGCTCGCCATGTCGCCTCCCCTCTCCGACAGAACGCCGCCCCTGAGGACGGCGCCCGAACGGCCTCTCACTCTCGCTCACGCAGTCGAGCGGTGAACCTCGCGATCACGTGTAGATCACAACCACGACCGCGACGATCCAGAGCAGTATGTTGATCGCGAGCGGTGCGTCGGTCACGAGAGACCGCGACGGCTTCCCGCCGCCCGCGGGCGTCGTGTAGATGAGGTAGAGATACCTGAACACTCCGTAGACGACGAACGGAACCGTGTAGACAAGGTTCGCGCTCCCCACCTTCTCGACGGTGCCGGGCCAGATGGCGTAGATCGCGTACGAGACCACCGTCGAAGCCGTGACAACTCCGATGAACGCATCAACGAGCACCGGCGGGTATGCCTTGAGGGCCGGACGGTGCTCGCCCGCGGCGTCGCCGAGGAGCATCACCTCGTGTCGTCTCTTCCCGAGTCCCAGGAACAGAGCGAGGAAGAAGGTGCACACGAGGAGCCACGGTGACAGCTCGATGCCGGGCGCCGCACCCAGGAGCACCTCGACGCTCGCGACCGCGCGCAGCACGAACCCGATCGCGATCGCCATCACGTCCAGGATGACCATCCTCCTGAGCGCCAGGCTGTAGAGGACGTTGAGCGCCAGGTAGGCAGCGGCGACGTGAGCGAACGAGGGGTGGAGCCGGAAGGCCCAGACGAGCGCGGCCGCCGCCATCACGGTGGCGGCGCTCACGGCGACCCCCACCGGAAGCTCGCCCGAGGCGAGCGGTCTGTTCTTCTTGTCGGGGTGCTCGCGGTCGCGCTGCACGTCGATGAGGTCGTTCAGGATGTAGCTCGCACTCGAGAGAAGACAGAAGACGAAGAACCCTTGAAGCGCGAGCTTCACGAGCGCGGGGTCGCCCATCCCGCCCGCGAAGACGAGGCCGGCGTAGAGGACGAGGTTCTTTGTCCACTGGTCGGGCCGCATCGTTGCGATCAGATTCCTCAACATACGTGGAGTGCCCTCCCGAACCCCGCTAGGACGTGTGGTCGCTGTGGCGCGCGAGGATGTCGCGGACCTTCGTGACGATGAGGTCGACCGCCACGACGTTCAGTCCACCCTCGGGGATGATGACGTCGGCGTATCGCTTGCTCGGCTCGACGAACTGCAGGTGCATCGGACGCACGGTGGCGAGGTACTGCTGGATCACCTGATCCACGTTCCTCCCCCGCTGACCGATGTCGCGCTTGAGGCGCCGGATGAAACGCTCGTCGGCGTCCGTGTCGACGAAGAGCCGTATGTCCATGAGCTCCCGGAGGTCGGTCTCAGCGAGGACGAGGATGCCCTCGAGGAGGATGATCCTCGCCGGCCGCACCGTGATCGTCTCGAGGAGCCTCGTGTGCGTCTCGAAGTCGTAGATCGGTTTCTCGATCGGCTTGCCGGACTTGAGATTGCTGAGGTGCTCGATAAGCAGCGTGTTGTCGAACGAGTCCGGGTGGTCGTAGTTGATCCGCTCCCTCTCCTTGGGCGGAAGGGGGCTCCTGTCAACGTAGTAGGAGTCGTGGTGCACGATCACGACGCTCGCCTGCGGAAAGTGCTTGAGCACCCCTTTCGCGACCGTCGTCTTCCCAGACCCCGTGCCACCCCCGATGCCGATGATGATCGGATCCAAGTTCGCTTCTCCTCCCGTCAATCGCCCAGACCGTCACTCGCCGAAGAGGTTGAGCTCCGCCACTTCGCAGATCGCGTGGCCGACCGCGATGTGCACCTCCTGGATGCGCTGCGCGTCGCTCCCTGGCGCGCGGATCGCCACGTCGCAGTGCTCCTCCATCGGAGCGTCTCCGGGCCCCATGAGTCCGATGGTGACCAGATCGCGGGACTTCGCCTCCTTGAGCGCGTTCACGATGTTCGGCGAGGCGCCGCTCGTCGAGATCGCCACGAGCACGTCCCCCGCGACCCCGATGGCCTCGACCTGACGGGCGAAGACCATGTCGTAGCCGTAGTCGTTCGCGAGCGCCGTCAGGACCGACGCGTTCACGGTGAGCGCGAGCGCCGGAAGTCCCTTCCGGTCGCGCTTCAGCCTCCCGGCGAGCTCCGCCGCGATGTGCTGTGCGTCCGCGGCGCTGCCACCGTTTCCGCAAAGGAGCACCTTCGACCCGCCACTCAGGGCGGCCGTCACGAGCTCGGCCGCGCTCGCCACATGGGGCGGCAGCGTCTCGGCCGCCTCGCGGAGGGCGTCGGCCGACGCGAGGAGGATCCGCTCGGCGACGGCGGCTGCGTCCATGTTCGTGTTCGCCATCTCTCCTACCTTTCGCCCGTCTGTCTCTCGGCGATGTACTCGGTCAGCGCTTCCCGCCAGGGCCGGGGTTCCCACCCGATGATCGACACCAGTCGCCTCAGGTCGAGGAGCGAGTTCGTAGGTCTCCGCGCCGGCCGCGGGAACGTCGCGGTCCCAACCGGGAGCACGCTCACTCCGCTCTTCCCGGCGGCCTCGAGGATCGTCCGGGCGAACCCGAACCAGGAACAGCTCCCCGAGTTCGTGGCGTTCACAACTCCCGTGGCGGCGCCCGACACGAGCTGCTTCAGGATCACGGCGAGGTCGCGCGCGTAGGTCGGCGTGCCCACCTGGTCGACGACCACCCGGAGCGTGTCCTCCCGCTCCGCGAGCGACAGGATGGTCTCGACGAAGTTCCCGCCGGCGCGGCCGTAGAGCCACGACGTCCTGACGATCAGGTGCTCGGCCGTCCGCTGCGCGACCTCCCGTTCCCCCGCCAGCTTCGACTCGCCGTACACGTTGAGCGGTGCCGGCTCGTCGCCCTCGAGGTACGGTTCCCTCTTCGTCCCGTCGAATACGTAGTCAGTGCTGATGTGGAGCACACGCGCGCCGGCGATGGCCGCCCCGCGCGCGACGTTCCCTGCCCCCGCCGCGTTGACGGCGAACGCCAGCTCGCGGTCCGTCTCGGCGCCGTCGACGTCGGTGTACGCGGCGCAGTTGACCACCACGTCCGGGTGGATCCCGGCGATCGCGGCGCTCGTCTCGTCGGCGTCTCTGACGTCGAAGTCCTCGACGTCGACGGCGACAACCTCCGCCGTCCCGCGGAGGGCCAGAGCGAGTTCGGTCCCGAGCATGCCCCGGGCTCCCGTGACGAGGACCCTCTTCACTGTGGCACTACCTCCTCGTTTCCTACGGGACCTCGATCCTGCTCGCGTCGCCGACCATGAATCTGTAGGCAACGGGCATCGTCGCGCTCTTCACGATCTCGACGTCCTTGCCCACGAGACTCCTCTCCATCCGGGCCCCGAGGTTGACGATCCGCGAGCGTTCGAGAATGATGCTGTGCTCGACCTCCGAATTCTGGAGCGTGACGTCGAAGTAGATCGACGTGAACGGTCCGACGTAGGACTTCACCACGCGGCTGCCGCGTCCGACGACGAGAGGTCCCCGGAGCACGCTCCCCTCGATGACCGCGCCCTCCTCGATCACGACGTTGCCGTCGATCCGGGATGCGGCGTCGGTGCTTCCCCTGATGTCGCGCTTGAATGTCTGGAGAATCAGCTGGTTCGCCTCGAGGATGTCGTCGAGCTTGCCCGTGTCCTTCCACCACCCGGTCACCTCGTGTGCCCGAACGTCCTTGCCCGTGTCGATCAGATGCTGGATGGCGTCGGTGATCTCGAGCTCGTCTCGCCGCGACGGCTTGATGCTGTTGACCGCCTCGAAGATAGCCGCGTCGAACATGTAGACCCCGACGAGCGCGAGGTTCGACTTCGGGTGCTCCGGCTTCTCCTCGAGGCGAACGACCCGCCCCTCCGAGAGCTCGGCAACACCGAACTCCCCGGGGTTGTCGACCTTCGCCAGGAGGATCTGCGAGTTCGGCTTGTTCTTCTGAAACTCGCCGACGAACCCGGAGATGCCGCCGGTGATGAGGTTGTCGCCGAGGTACATTACGAAGGGTTCCTTGCCCATGTAGCCGCCGGCGATCTTCACCGCGTGCGCAAGCCCGAGTGGCTCGTCCTGTTGGATGTAGGTGACCTTGAGTCCGAAGCGGGCGCCGTCACCGACGGCGTCTTCGATCTCCCGGTGCGTTTCCCCGACGATGATCCCGACGTCGACGATTCCCGCGTCACGGATCGCCTCGAGCCCGTAGAAGAGGATGGGCTTGTTCGCGATCGGCACGAGCTGCTTCGCGCTCGTGTGAGTAATCGGACGCAGCCGCGTTCCCTTCCCTCCGGCCAGAACCAGTGCCTTGATGCGATCACCCGCCTTTCGAACGATGAGGTGCCGCGCAGTATACCCGGCCGCCTAACGGCCGTGGACGGCGTCCGCTATCTCCTTCACGAGCCCCGCGTCGCGCGTCCGCTCGACAACGTCTCCGGTCACCAGGAGCCTCGCTCCGGCGCCGACGAGCTTCGCCGCGGCGTCCGGCGTCCTGATCCCGCCGCCTACCATCACGGGGATGTCGACGTACCCGGCGACCGCCGCGACCATCTCCTCGGGCACCGGCGCGTCCGCGCCGCTGCCTCCGTCGAAGAACGCGATCCGCATGCCCAGGTACTGGCCGGCGAGCGCGTGCGCCATGGCGATCTCCGGTTTGTTCCTCGGGATGGCCCTGGTCGCGCTCATGAACTCGACCGACGTCGTCCGGCCGCCCTCGACGAGCATGTACGCCGTCGGGATCGGCTCGACCGCGGCCGCCTTGAGTATCGGGGCGCCGATCACGTGCTCCCCGATCAGGAACTGAGGGTTCCTGCCGCTCACGAGGGACAGAAAGAGTATGGCGTCAGCCTCCGGCGCGACGAACGCGACGTTGCCGGGGAAGATCACGATCGGGAGGTCGACCGCGCGCTTGATGGCGGCGATCGTCTCCGAGCACCGGGGAGCGAGCGACAGGCTGCCCCCGACGAGGAGGACGTCGGCCCCCGCCTCCGCCGAGATCTCCGCGAGCCGGACGTTCTCGGCGGGCTCGAGCCGGTCGGGGTCGAGCAGAACGAGGTAGAGCGCGCCCTTCTCCTCGATTGCGCCCGTGATCGAGCGCAGGACAGGTCCCGGTGGAACGGTCACTCCGAATCCCCCTCTTCCTCCCGCGCGTTCTTTCTATCCCTGCGACAGGAGCTTCGCCACAATGTCGTAGACCGCCTCGAGCGCGCCGTCGAGCTTCGCGGGATCGCCGCCCCCGCCCTGTGCGAGGTGAGGCTTGCCGCCGCCCTTGCCTCCCGTGAGCTGCGCGACCTCCCGGACGACGTCGCCGGCCTTGACCCGTCCTTCGCCGGCCAGGTCCTGACTCACGACGGCGATGACGGTGTTCCTCCCGTCGATCGCGGCCCCGAGGACCCCGATGCCGCTTCCGAGCTCGTCGCGCAGGCGATCGGACTGCGTCCGCAGGTCCGCGACATCCGCGGCCTCCGTGCGTGCGGCGACGACTCGCACGCCGCCGACGTCCCGAGCGGTCTCCGCGAGCGCACCGATCGTCTCCCCCGCCGACTTCTGCCGCTCCTTCGAGAGGTCTTTCCTGAGCTTGGAGTGCTCGTCCTGAAGCGCGCGCGCGCGGGCGGCGATGTCCGCGGGCGTGCACTTGAGGACACCTGCGGTGTCGCCGACAAGATCCGCATGCGCGCGGGCGCGCGCGGCGGCGCCGGCTCCGGTCACCGCCTCGATTCTCCTGACGCCCGCCGCCACGCTTCCTTCGGAGACGATCGTGAAGAGGCCGATCTCCCCGGTCCGTCCGACGTGCGTGCCGCCGCAGAGCTCGAGGCTCACCCCCGGGATCGACACGGCCCGGACCTCGTCGTCGTACTTCTCGTCGAAGAGGGCCATCGCCCCGCGCGATAGCGCGTCGTCGAGCGCCGTCCACTCCGGGCAGATGGGGACGTCCGCTCGGATCCAGGCGTTCACACGGTCCTCGATTGCGTGGAGGGCGCTGTCGTCGAGCTCGGCGAAGTGCGTGAAGTCGAAGCGCAGCCGCTCCGGTCCGACCCAGGACCCCGACTGATGCACGTGGTCGCCCACGAGCTGTCTCAGGACCGCCTGGAGCAGGTGCGTCGCGGTGTGGTTCTTCTCCGTCCGTCTCCGGACCGCCAGATCGACGCGTGCTTCGACCGACATGCCGGGGCGGAGCTCGCCGCCCCCGGGCCTGCCGACGTGTACGGTGTGTCCGTCCTCAACGTAGACGTTCACGACGCCGGCGGAGACTCCGTTGCCCTCGACCGTCCCGGTGTCCGCCACCTGGCCTCCGGCCTCGGCATAGAACGGCGTCCGGTCGAGCGTGAACTCGACGTCTCCCTCTTTCGCGGCCGGCCTGACGCGCACGACGGTCGCCTTCCGGGGCTCGGAGTAGGACGCGCCGTTGGCGAGCTCCGTCCCGGCGACGTCCGCGGGAGTGAGGTCGTACCCGGAGAACTGCGATTCCACGACCGCGCTTCCGTCGCGCACACCCGCGTCTCCCGTCCACTCGCGCGGCCCGGCGTCTCCGTGCCCGAACGCCGAGGCGCGCCGACCCCGCTCCTTCTGTTCCTCCATCGCGGAGGCGAACCCGTCGATGTCGACGGAGAGTCCGTGCTCGGCCGCCATCTCCCGCGTCAGGTCGATCGGGAATCCGTACGTGTCGTAGAGTCGGAACGCCTCGTCACCGGGAACCACCTGCGAACCTGCGCCGCGGACGCGCTCCATGATCCCCTCGAAGAGCTGGGATCCTGCGACGAGTGTCTCGTGGAAACGTTCCTCCTCCGACTTGATCACGAGCGCGATGTGCTCGCGTTTCTGCACGATGTGAGGGTGCGCGTCGCCGAGGTTCTCGATGACGACGCCCGCCAGCCGGTAGAGGAACGGCTCGGTGATCCCGAACTCGTGGCCGCGCCGCACCGCGCGTCGGATGAGGCGCCGAACGACGTAGCCCCGCGACTCGTTGGAGGGGTTGATGTTCTCCGCGATCGTGAAGGTGGCGGCGCGCGCGTGGTCGACCATGACCGAGAGGCCGACCCCGAGTTCGCCGGGCGGCGGGCGTTCGCCCGTCGCCGCTTCGACCTCCCCCGCCGCGGCCTCGACGATCGGAAGGAGGAGGTCGGTCCGGTAGATGCTGTCGACCGTCTGGACCACGCAGCAGAGGCGCTCCAGCCCCATGCCCGTGTCGATCCCCGGCCGCGCGAGCGGCTCGCGGGTCGTGTCCGTCTTCTGCAGGAACTGCGGGAACACGTGGTTCCAGATCTCGAAGAAGCGGTCGCAGCCGCAGCCGGGATGGCACCCCTCGCGGCCGCAGCCGCGCTCCTCACCCATGTCCATGTGGACCTCGGAGCACGGTCCGCACGGGCCTGAGTCCCCCGCGGGGCCCCAGAAGTTGTCCTCGTCGCCCAGCCGGACGATCCGTTCGGCGGGAAGCCCGATCCGGTTCCGCCAGATGTCCTCGGCCTCGTCATCGTCGGTGTGGACCGTTGCCCACAGGCGGTCGGCGGGGAGCCCGAGCACGTTCGTCAGGAAATCCCAGCCCCACTCGAGCGTCTCCCTCTTGAAGTAGTCGCCGAAGGAAAAATTCCCGAGCATCTCGAAGAACGTCATGTGGTAGGGGCTGCGGCCGACCTCGTCGAGATCGGAGAGGCGGAGACAGCGCTGGATGGAGACCGCGCGGCCGTACGGCGGGCTCTCCGTGAGGTAGTAGGGCTTGAACGGGACCATGCCGGCCGAGGTGAACAGGAGCGTCGGGTCGTCTCCGGGAACGAGCGGCGCGCTCGGCACGAGCTCGTGCCCGCGCTCGATGAAGTAGTCGTAGAACGCCTTCCGAATCTCACCCGACGTCATCTGCCCCTCCGTCGTGCTCCTTCGTCAGCTCCCTGACGACCGTCGTCGCCACCTCGTGGCCGAATCCCCGCCGTACGAGGAACGCGTGCAGCCTCTTGCGCTCCTTCGCAGGCAACGCGCCTCCGAATCTGCGCGTCCTCTTCGACGCGGCCTGCACTGCCAGCTCGAGCTCCGTGTGCTCTGTGAACGTCTCTTCGAGGACCCGCGCGATCACGTCGCGCGGGACGCCTTTGCCGATGAGTTCGCTCTCGAGTCTTCTCCGACCCGACGGCCGCAATCTGACCCGCTCGTCCGCCCAGGCTCGCGCGAACGCGACGTCGTCGACGAGTCCGGATACCTCGAGGTTCGCGATGACCGCCTCGACGGCACCGGGCTCGTGACCGCTGCGCTTCAGGCGGTCCGTCAGCTCGCGCCTCGAACGCGCCCGCACCGCGAGGAGCGCGAGCGCTTTCTCGCGCGCCCTGCTGATTCCGTCGTTCGACTCGATCGAGGCGATCTCGGTCTCGCCGAGGTCGATCCCAACGGCGAGACCGAGCCGCGCAGCAACGTCTTCGGACACCGTGAAGGCCCGATTGCCGTCTACGAAGACGGCCACGCGAGCCGAGCCCTCACTGGCCCTCTCGATGGCCGTGATCCGTCCGCCCACCGGCACCTCGCTTGAGACTCGGGGACCGTAGCGCGGGAACGCCGGTCACTACCGCTTCTTCCCGCCGGCCCCCACCTTCTCCGGCTCCCTCTTCGATTCCTTCTTGGGCTTCTCTTCCGACTTGGGCTCCGCCGCGACAGCGCCGGCGGCTTCAGCGACGGTTTCACCGGGCTGAGGCAGGCCGATCGATTCCCTGACGGTCCTCTCGAGCTCGGTCCGGATCTCCTCGTTCTCCTCGAGGAACGTACGCGTCCGCTCGCGCCCCTGCCCCAGCTGCATGTCGCCGTAGCTGAACCAGGTGCCCTTCTGGCTGACCACGCCGCTGTCGAGGCCGAGGTCGATGAGGTCGCCCTCGAGCGAGATTCCCTTCCCGTAGATGATGTCGAACTCGGCGATTCTGAACGGCGGCGCCACTTTGTTCTTCGCGACCTTCACCTTGGTCCTGTTGCCGACCGCGATGTCGCCGACCTTCAGCGCGCCGATTCTACGGATGTCGAGCCGGACGCTCGCGTAGAACTTGAGCGCGCGGCCGCCGGACGTCGTCTCCGGATTTCCGAACATCACGCCGATCTTCATCCGTATCTGGTTGATGAAGATGACGCACGTGTTCGAACGGCTGATCGCGCCCGCGAGCTTGCGGAGTGCCTGGGACATCAATCGCGCCTGGAGACCGACGTGCGAGTCGCCCATCTCCCCTTCGATCTCCGCTCGCGGCACGAGCGCGGCCACCGAGTCGATGGCGATCACGTCGACCGCCCCGCTCCGGACGAGCATCTCTGTGATCTCGAGCGCCTGCTCGCCGGTGTCGGGCTGCGAGATGAGGAGGTTGTCGGTGTCGACCCCGAGCGCGCGCGCGTAAGTGGGGTCAAGCGCGTGCTCCGCGTCGATGAACGCCCCAACGCCGCCGAGCTTCTGCGCGTTCGCGACGATCGACAGGGCGAGCGTGGTCTTGCCCGACGCCTCCGGACCGTAAACCTCAACGACTCTGCCTCTCGGCACGCCCCCGATCCCGAGAGCCTGATCGAGCGTCAGGGAGCCCGTGGGGATCGCCTCGATCCCCTTGCCGACATCCTGCGAGCCGAGCTTCATGATCGATCCCGTGCCGAACTGCTTCTCAATCTGGGAGACAGCGAGATCCAGCGCCTTCGCCTTCCCCTTCTCCTGAGCCATTCTCTCCTCCGATGTCAGGGGTCGTGTGAATGTCACCCGTCAGGGGGTCAGTGTCTTCAGCGGGCCTCGACGTCCGCGCGCCCGCCGCCGAGCCGGGCCATCGCGAGAGTCTCGTGAATCGCTCCGCCCGGCTTGAGCTCGCTCCTCATCGTGAAGATCTCGCGCGCCTCCACAGTCTCGCAGGGCGCCTCGAGCGTTCTCAACAGTTCTTCCACGGGACCGCCGTCGCGCGGGTCCCTGACGCGGCCGAGCGTGACGTGTGGGCGGAACGTCCGCTTCTCCCTCGGGAAGCCGAGACCCGCGAGCTCGTCGTCGACTGCCTGCGCGAGGTCCCACAGCTCCTGAGGCGCGTCCACGCCCACCCAGAGCACCCTGGCACGTCGCGGCGAGGGGAACGCTCCGAGGGTCCGCGACTCGAACGAGAACGGAGCCACGTGGTCGGCCGCTCTCGCCACGCCGTCGAAGACGTCGGGTAGAGCGTCCTCCTCGACGTCCCCGAGAAACTTGAGTGTCAGATGCAGGGTCGACGCACGCGCCCAGCCGGCGCGCACTCCGCGCGCCTTCATGACTCGGGCGATGTCGAGTATGCCTTCTTTGAGGGGTCGGGACAACTCCAAAGCGACGAACGTCCGCACCACCATCAGGACCCCCGCGGGTTTACGAGGGTCCGCCTGACGAGGTCGAGGGCGGCCTGCGCGGCGCGTTCGCGGACGGTGTCCCGACCGCCCCGGAACTGAAAGCGCTCGTTCCGCGACCCGCGCTCCCACGACACGGCGACGTGGACGAGACCGACGGGTTTCTCGGGTGTTCCCCCGCCGGGTCCCGCCGTGCCGGTGATCGCGACCCCGTAGTCGGCCTTCGTCCTGACCCTCACGCCGTCAGCCATCTCCTCGGCGACCTCAGCGGAGACTGCGCCGTGCTTCTTGAGCGTCCCCGTCTTGACACCGAGGAGCCTCTTCTTGAGCTCGTTCGAGTACGCGATCACCCCGCCCACGAAGTAGTCGGAACTCCCCGAGACTCTCGTGAGGCGCCAGCCGAGTCTTCCGCCTGTGCACGACTCCGCAACGGCGAGCGTCTTCCCCCCCATCGAGAGGAGATACCCCACCACCTGCTCGAGGGAGTCCTCTCCGGTCGCGTAGACGGAATCGCCCAGAAGCTCCGCGACGCGTTCGGCAGCTCGGTCGGCGGTCCGCCGCGCCTGCGCCGCCGTCTCGCCCCGGCAGATGAGGAGGACGTCGACGCCGGTCGCGGAAGCCAGGTAGGCGACGTCGGTCCGCGCCAGCCGCTTCGCAAGCGGCTCGACGAGCTCGGCCACCTCTGACTCGGATACCGCCGTGGTTCGCAGGAGTCTCTCCTCTGTGAGCCGCTTGAGTCCCCGTCCTTCGAGGAACGGGATCACGTAGGTCTCGACCATCCGCTTCATTTCGTCGGGGACGCCGGGCAGGACGAACAGAATGACGCCGCCCCGTTCGAGCAGGAGGCCCGGCGCCGTGCCGAGCGCGTTCTCGATCGCACGCGCTCCCTCCGGGATCATCGCCTGCGAGAGGTTGATCTCGGGCATGGCGAGCCCCTGCGACTCGAAGTGCGACCTCACGTTCGCGAGGACGTCCTCGTCGAGCACGAGGTGGAGGTCGAGGAGGCGCGCCACGACATGCTTCGTGCGGTCGTCGCTCGTCGGTCCGAGCCCGCCGGTGGTGATGACGATGTCGACGGAGTTCATGGCATGCGCGAGCACTTCCTCGATCGCGCGCGGGTCGTCGGGGACGCTGGTCGACCGCGTCACGGTAGCCCCGAGCACACGCAGCCTCGATCCGATGTACGAGGTGTTCGTGTCGACCATGCTGCCGTCGAGAAGCTCGCGGCCGATCGTGATGATCTCTGCGTTCACGGGAACTTCTCCGCGGGGTGCATTCCGGCGAGGGCCGTTAGCCGCCCTGCACCAGGAGCATGAGTCTCACGAGGAGGTTCGTGTAGATGCCGGCGATGACGTCGTCCATGACGATCCCCCATCCTCCCGGGAGCGACTCCGCGCGGCGAGCGGGGTACGGCTTCACGATGTCGATGACCCGGAAGATCACGAAGGCCACCGCGTACACCAGGATGGTCTTGGGGAGGAAGAACACGGCGATGACAAACCCGGCCCACTCGTCGATGACGATCCGCGAGGCGTCCTTCCCGAAGGTCAGCTCCGCTTCACTCGAGGCCCAGATCGAGACGGCGAGGAAGGCCAGGAGAGAGATGACGTGGACGAGGATCGCGAGCGGGGCCGTCCCCGCTCCAATCGCAGGCGCCAGCAGCCAGAGGACCGCGGCGCATCCGACCGTCCCGACAGTTCCGGGCGCTACGGGAGCGTACCCGAGGAACGCACCCGTAGCGATGAAGCGGACGATAGGTGAGAGACGGTGTGGCGCGCCGTTCTCCATCGCTGCTATCCCCTTCCTTCAGGCTTCGCTTCCGTGGCCGCAGCCCGCTGACGGGCGACGCCCCGCATCTCCAGAAGATACTCGGCGCCCGAGACGATCGTGAGCACGACCGCGAGGATCCCGAGAACCCACAGCACAACTTCCGCGAGAAGCACCGCCGGGACCCCGAGCGACGCTCCCATCAGCGAGAGGATCGTCACGTACAGCAGGACCGAGGCGATCCAGGCCATCTGAGCTGCCGTCTTCCACTTCGCGATTCTGCTTGTCACGAACCCCTCAGGGCTCTTGAGGGCGCCGGTGCGGAATCCAAGGATGAGGAGCTCGCGCCCCACGATGGCAGCGACCATCCAGAACGGAACGTACGGGAGACCGAGAACGAGAAAGCCGACAAGAACCAGGGAGACCAGGACCTTGTCGGCCAGGGGATCCATCAGTTTGCCGAACTCGGTGACGTTGCCCGAACGACGCGCGAGGTAGCCGTCGTAGAGATCCGTCACCATCGCAACGAGAAAGAGATAGAACGCGAGCCGCTCGGCGTCGAAGAGGATACACATGAGGATGACCGGTCCGAGGACCAGGCGCGCGACAGTCAGTCCGTTCGGCCAGTTCATCGTTTCTCACGCCGCGCGGGGCGGAGAGCCCCGACGCGTCCCCCCTCGGCGCCTACGCCTGGGAGAGTGCCTCCCTCTTCAGGAGCCACTCCCAGTAGCGGTCGACTTCCGCCTGGATCTCGTCGATGATGTACTTGTTCTCTTCTTTGAACAGGTGGCGGAAGCGTCCCTGGTTCTCGAGCCACTTGACGACCGGGATCTTCTCCTTCGGCTTCCGCGTCACGCGGATCTTCCCGTGCTCGACCTCGAAGATCGGCCAGAAGCACGTCTCGACCGCCAGCCGCGCGACCTCCATCGACTCCTCCATCGGGTACCGCCATCCCCGCGTGCACGGCGTCAGCATGTTGATGAACGCCGGGCCGTCGATCGCGAGGGCCTTCTCCACCTTGTCGGAGAGGTCCTTGGGGAACCCGGGCGTGCACTGCGCCACGTAGGGGATGTTGTGCGCGATCATGATCTCTGTGAGCGGCTTCGGGAACTGCTTCTTCCCGGGGACGACCTTGCCCGCGGGCGTCGTCGAGGTCGCCGTTCCCTTGGGTGTGCCGCCCGACCGCTGGATGCCGGTGTTCATGTAGGCTTGATTGTCGTAGCAGACGTACAGCATGTTGTGACCGCGCTCCATCGCTCCGGAGAGGGCCTGCAGCCCGATGTCGTACGTGCCGCCGTCCCCGCCGAACGCGATGAAGTTGATCTCCTTGTCGACCTTCCCCTGCCTGCGGAGCGAGCGGTAGGCCGCCTCGGCCCCCGATATCGTCGCTGCGGAGTTCTCGAACGCGCTGTGAATGAAGGGCGTCTTCCACGCGGTGTACGGGTAGATCGTCGTCACCACCTCCACGCACCCGGTCGCACACCCGCAGACCGTGTCCTTCCCCGCGGTCAAGAGCGTCTGCCGCATGCCCGTCATCGGCAGACACCCCGCGCACGCGCGATGTCCTCCGGCCATGAGATCGGGGCGCTGCGCCAGTTGTTTCAGGCCAGGCATCTGGATCTCCCTTTCTTACTCCCTCAGTCCAAGGAACCGTAAGCTGTCGGTCGGCGTTCCCGAGTCGGCGATCGTCTCGAGGTCCGCGAACGTCTGCTTGATGTGGTCCATCGAGATGTCGCGTCCGCCGAGTCCGTAAACGTAGTTCACCAGGCCCGCGGTGGAGCCGGTCCCGAAGAGCGCAGCCTTGATCTCCTTGTGCACGGGGCCACCCGGGGCGCCGAACGAGACGGAGCGGTCCAGCACCGCGATCGCCTTCGCGTTCTTGATCGCCTCCGCGATCTCGGTCTCGGGGAACGGACGGAAGCACCTGATCTTGAGGAGCCCCACCTTCTTCCCCTGCGCGCGCAGCTCGTCGATGACGACCTTGGCCGTTCCACACGTCGAGCCGAGGGCCACCACCACGAATTCGGCGTCGTCCAGCTGGTATCTCTCGATGAGTTCGTACTGTCGTCCCGAAATCTCGCCGTAGAGCTTCCCGATCTTCTTCACGGCCGCCGGCGCCTCGCGCATCGCTTCCATCTGCTGGCGCTTGTGCTCGAAGTAGTAGTCCTGGAGATCGAGCGGACCGAAGGTCATCGGGTTGTCCGTGTCGAGCAGCGTGTACTTCGGGTCGTACTCGCCGACCCACTTCGTGACGATGTCGTCCTCGAGCGCCTCCAGAACCTCCGCGGTGTGGCTGATGATGAACCCGTCGAACGTCACCATCACCGGAAGGAGAACCTCGGGTGACTCGGCGATCCGGATCGCCTGAAGGATGTTGTCGTAGACCTCCTGCGCGTTCTCGGAGTAGAGCTGGATCCACCCGGTGTCGCGGCAGCCCATCGTGTCGCTGTGGTCGCAGTGGATGTTGATCGGTCCCGAGAGAGCGCGGTTCACCACCGGCATCACGATCGGCAGCCGGTACGATGCCGCGATGTACACGATCTCCCACATGAGCGCAAGCCCGTTCGCCGAGGTCGCGGTCATCGACCTCGCCCCCGCCGCCGCCGCCCCCACCGTCGCGCTCATTGCGCTGTGCTCCGACTCCACGAGCACCAGCTCGGCTTTCACTTCCCCGTCCGCGACGTGCTCCGCGAACTTGTGCATGAGCTCAGTCTGCGGGGTAATCGGGAACGCGGCCACGACGTCCGGGTCGATCTGCCTCATCGCCTCGGCGGCCGCGTCGTTCCCCGTCAGAATCAGTCGTCTGCTCACTAACGGTCTCCCTTCCAACTCGGGACGCGAGAGCAACCCCCATCCCGGCCGTGTCTGCGTCAGCCGTTCTTCACGTCCGTCTCGAGCTTCATCTCGATCGCCTTCGGATCCACCGGGCACTCGAAAGCGCAGATCCCGCATCCCTTGCAGTGCTCGAGGTCGATGCCGGTCATCTTGCCCTCCGAGATCAGGATGGAGGAGTCTGGGCAAGCCACCCAGCAGCGGAGGCAGTGTATGCAGGTCTCCTCGTTCCAGAGCGGTCGGTAGGTCCTCCAGGACCCCGTCTCATAGGCATCGGCGTTCCCGGCCTCTTCGATGGCCCCGCCGATCGGAATCTCGGTCCAGGTCTTCTCTCTCATTCCCCCCTCACCTCCTCGTGTGCTCTGTGAATCGCGCGCACGTTCCCCTCCACCACCTCCGGCCTGAAGCCGTGGGAGAACTTCTTCTTGATCTGCGCGATCACCGTGTCGAGCGACAGCAGCCCGGACACCTTGAGCAGCGCTCCCAGCATGGGAGCGTTGGGGATCGGCCGTCCGATCTCGTCGATCGCGATGCCCGTCGCGTCGACCGTGTAGATTCTCCGTCCCTTGAGGTCCATCTCACCGCGCACGTCGGCCGCCGACTTCAGGGTGTTGATGACGATGATGCCGTCGTCGGGAGTGCCTGCTGCCACGTCGACCGCCGTGAGAAGCGTGTCGTCGAGGACCACGACGATCGCGGGCGTGTAGATCGCACAGTGCACGCGAATCGGCTCCTCGCTGATGCGCGTGAAGCCGCGCATCGGAGCCCCCATCCTCTCCGGACCGTAGTCCGGAAACCCCTGGCTGTACTTCCCGTCCATCGCGGCGGCCTCCGCCAGGAGGAGCGAGGCCGTCTTCGCCCCCTGCCCCCCGCGGGCGTGCCACCTGATCTCCATCAGCTCCGCCATCACGACCCCTTCTCGAGTGCCCGAAGTGGCTCTACAGTCGAATCAAACCAGAAAGAGAAGTTAGCATCCCCCCCGAGGACGGTCAAGCAGAAAGGACCGACCCTTGGCGCCGAATGCGCACGGACGGCCGCCGGAGCCGTCGCGCGGGGCGATGCGCGAGCGGCCCGTTCGTCGCACGTGGTCGGGGGTGTCGTCCGGCGGGGCGCCCGCGCGGCTCAGAGCTCGCGACGCTCCTCGAGCGCGGTTCCGAGGGTCAGCACGTCAGCGAGATCGAGGTCGCCGGACGTTGCTTCGCCCTCCGCCGTGGGGTTCAGCGCGAGGATGATCTCCGACAGCTCGCCGGCGCGCGTGCGCGCCACCAGCGTGTCGATCCTGAGGTTCTCGGGGCCCACTCCGTCCAGGGGAGACAGGAGCCCGCCCAGGACGTGATACCGTCCCCTGTATCTTCCGGTCCGCTCGACGGCGATGATGTCGCTCGAGCGCTCGACGACGCAGACGACGTTCTGGTCCCGACGGACGTCGGTGCAGATACCGCAGGGGTCTTCTTCGGTGAAACCGCCGCACGTCGAGCAGCGGATGGTCTTCTCGCAGGCCTCGACGATCGAGCGCGCGAGCTCCCGGCTCTCCGCCTCGGAGGAATCGAGCAGCCTGAGCGCGATCCTCGTCGCCGACTTCCGCCCTATGCCGGGAAGCCGCGACAGGAGACCTATGAGCCGTTCGAGTGAAGGGGGCAGGGAAGCCATCGAGGGACAGCCTTCCGCGTCTAGAACGCTCCGGGAGGGGCGATCATTCCGGTGACCTTGGCCATCTCATTTGCGGCGAGCTCGTCGGACTTCTGCTTGGCGTCGCGCAGCGCCGAGAGGAAGAGGTCCTCGAGCATCTCGGCGTCCGCTCCCTCGAGCGCTTCGGGCGATATCGACACGGCGACGACGTCCCTCTGGCCGTTCATCGTGATCTTGACGGCCCCGCCGCCGGCGCTGCCCTCCACTTTCATGGTGAGCAGGCCCTCCCTCACCTCCGTGAGACGCTTCTCGAGCTTCTGCGCCTCCTTCATCATCTTCGAGAGTCCCTTGGTCATCGAGCAGTTACTCCTTGTTGTCGCGCGAGGTGATCTCGCCGTCGAAGATCTCGAGCACCTTCCGCACCATGGGGTCCTCGCCGGCTGGAGCCGCCGTGTCCCCGACGATCTGTGAGGACATCGACGGAGAAACCTGGCCTCCCGGCCCGACCCTGTCGCCCACGGGAGGCGCCCCGAACGTGAAGCCGAGCTTGACGCGGCCGCCGAACACCTCGCTCGCGGCGCGCTCCATGAGCCTCATGTTGCCTCGGTCCCGGAGCTGGTCCTTGTGGAACCTCGAGCCGTTCGGGACCAGGAGCGAGACCTCACCGCCCCTGGGAACCGAGGCCACGGCCTCGATCAGGAACGCCGCCAGCGCCGGCTTCACGGTCCGAATCCTCTCGAGGACGTCCGGCCACAGCTCCACGTCGACCTCCGCGGGAGGAGCCGCGTCCTCACCGTCCGCCGCCTCGTCCCGGACCGCTCTCGCTGCCGCAGTCGTCCCGCCGCCCGGGCGGGCTTTCGCTCCCGTCGCGGCAGGTGCGCTCCGTTCCGGTTCCCCGGCCGGCGCCGTCCCGGGTTCGGTCCGTGAGCCGCCCGCGGACGAGCCGGTCCGCGCGGGGGCCGACTTCCCGACAACGCCGCGACCGCCGCCTGCACCACCACCACCTTCCCCGCCTGAAGCCGCCGGTCCGGTCTCGATCGCCCGCAGGACGTCCTCGAGATCGATCGCCCGCGCGAGCTTCGCCATGCGCATGAGCGCGAGCTCGGCGATGAGCCCCGGCTGCGTCGTCCACTTCGACGCCGCCTGGGCGTCCACGCCGATCCTGATCAGCCGAACCAGCTCGTCTTCCGTCAGCGCCTTCGACTCGCCTTCGTGGGAGCGGTAGTCCGCGATCCGCCCGACGAGACGTTCGGGCGACGGAGCCATGCAGACGAGGAGCAGATTCCTCAGGTGGTCGACCACGCCGTCGATGAGGTCGCGCGGGTCGAATCCCGAGTCGAGGGCGTCCTCGAGCGCTCCGAGCGTCGCCGCGGAGTCGTGGCGGGCGATCGCGTCGGAGATCGCGAAGAAGACGTCGATGTCGGGGATGCCGAGCACGCTCGCCACGTCGTCGACCGTGATCGCGTCCTTCCCCACAGAAGCGAGCTGGTCGAGTAAGCTCTCGGCGTCGCGCATGCTCCCGTCGGCCCTGGCCGACACGAGCCTGATCGCGCCCTCACTGATGTTGAAGCTCTCCGCCTTCGCGATCTCGGCCAGCCGCGCCTCGATCTCGGACGCCGCGATCCTGTGGAAGTCGAACCGCTGACAGCGCGACGCGATCGTGTCGGGAATCTTCCCCGGCTCCGTCGTGGCGAGTACGAAGACGACGTGCGGAGGCGGTTCCTCGAGCGTTTTCAGCAGGGCGTTGAACGCTTCGCGCGTGAGCATGTGCGCTTCGTCGATGATGTAGACCTTCATCCGCCCGGAGAGCGGAGCGTACTGAACGGTCTCCCTGATCCCCCGCGCGTCCTCGATCTTCCTGTTCGACGCTCCGTCGATCTCGATGACGTCGAGGCTCTTCCCCATCGCGATCTCCGAGCACGACGCGCACTTGCCGCACGGTTTGTCGGTAGGGCCCTTGTCGCAGTTGAGTGCTTTGGCGAGAATCCGGGCGACGGTCGTCTTTCCGACACCGCGAGGGCCGGTGAAGAGGTAGGCGTGCGCGATGCGCTCGGCGCGCAGCGCCGCGGAGAGTGTGAGCACGACGTGTTTCTGACCGACCACGTCCGCGAAGGACTCAGGCCGCCACTTCCTGGCGAGAACGAGATAGGACACGGCAACTCCCGGTCAGTTCGGGGCGGGAGGATCCTCCGCTCTGGCACGCGTCCACGTCGACCTCCACCTCCGAAGGTCACGCGGCCAGTTGGCTCCAGCCAAGCTTCCCCACGGCACACCGAGGAACCGGCTTACGGCTGCTGCCTCCCGGCCCTGACCGGATTCACCGGACTCGATTGCGCGGGACCTGGCCTTCAACGCTACTTGTCCGCGTTCCCTGTCGACGGCGAAGGCCTCGGGTGGATGTTCGACCCCGCTGTAGCGGATTGCGGGTCACAGGGCACCGCTAGTTCCCCGTCTAGCGCACCAGAGCGAAAGACCCTCCGGGGATTCTGCTGCCCGGAGCCCGACTCACAGGACGCGAGTGGGCCCCGGGGGAATCTGGTGGAGATGAGCGGGCTCGAACCGCCGGCCTCTGCCTTGCGAAGGCAGCGCTCTCCCAACTGAGCTACATCCCCACTTCAGATGTGACGAAAGCGTTCTTTCTTCTGGCGGAGAGGGAGGGATTCGAACCCTCGGTAGGCTCGTCACCTACACGCGATTTCCAATCGCGCACCTTCAGCCACTCAGTCACCTCTCCGACGAGTGTTCTGGCGGTGGGGGTGGGATTCGAACCCACGGTACCCCAAGGGGTACAACGGTTTTCGAGACCGCCACGATCGACCAGCTCCGTCACCCCACCGCGGTCGTGTCGTCCGGTGACGCCTCCTGGCGCGTCCTCCGCGCGCGCAGTCCCTCGAAGAAACTGGAGACGAGGGACGCGCACTTCTCCGCGCAGACGCCCGATGTCACCGCGACCCTGTGGTTGAGTGCCGGGTCGTCGACGATGTTCCCGAGGGAACCGGCGTAGCCCGCCTTGGGGTCGGCGCAACCGAAGACGAGGCGCTTGAGCCTCGCCTGGACGATTGCGCCCGCGCACATCGGACAAGGCTCCATCGTAACGTAGATGCCCCCCTCCGTCAAGCGCGGCACCCCCAGGGAACGGGACGCGGCCCCTATCGCGATGATCTCCGCGTGCGCGGTGGGATCGCAGAGCGAGACTGGCGCGGTACCGATTCGAGCAGCTGAGAACCTAGCAACGCCCCGGAGACCTGTCAACCCGTCAGAGTTCGCCGGAGTTCATCGGAGGCCCCGGGAGTCGCCCTCCCCGACCCCAAACAGACGACCCCCGGCGAACCGCGCGCTCTCGGGCCGGGGGGGTCGGGGAGCTCCTGCAGGCGGCTCCCTAGTTCACGCTCTCCTCGCCGAAGACGATGACCCGGTTCTTGCCCTTGGCCTTCGCCTGATACAGCGCCTTGTCGGCGTTCTCGAGGAGCTCTTTCTTGGTTCCAGCCTGGACGGGGAACGTGGCGACGCCGATAGAGATCGTCAGACGCCCGCCGGGCATGCTCTCCTCGCCCTCGAACTCCGATTCGTCGATGAGGGCCCTTACCCTCTCGGCCATGCGCCGCGCCGCGTCCGCCTTGACCTCCGGGACGATGACCGCGAACTCCTCTCCGCCGTACCGGGCCACGAAGTCGCAGTTCCTGGACGAGCGCTTCACGAGCCGCGCCAGCCGCCGAAGGATGAGATCCCCAGCCGGGTGTCCGTGCGAGTCGTTGTACCGCTTGAAGTCGTCGATGTCGATCATCAGGAGGCTCACGACCCTGCCGTAACGCTGGGCTCTCGATACCTCCGTGTCGAGGAGCTGGTGGAAGAAGCGGTGGTTGTAGAGCTCCGTGAGACCGTCCTTCCGGGACAGCTCCTTGTAGAACTCGCCCTCGGCCGCCCTCTTCCGGAGCGCGCGCGCCTCGAGCGTGTTCGAGACGATGATACGGATCTGGTCGATGTTGAACGGCTTCGTGATGTAGTCGGAGGCGCCGAGTTTCATCGACTCGACCGCCGTCTCCATCGAAGCGTACCCGGTCATCACGATCACGGCGACCTCGTAGGGCAGCTGCTTGGCGGCCGCGACGACGCCGAGTCCGTCCAGCTCGGGCATGACGATGTCAGTGACGATGATGTCGTACTTGCCGTCGGTCATCTTCCTCACGGCCTCGGTGCCGGAGCAGGCGAGGTCGATGACATAGCCCTCGTCTCCAAGCACCTCCTTGAGGAACTCGCGCATGATCTCCTCGTCGTCTACGATGAGGAGCCTGGGAGTCTGACACTCCTCGGTCTCTTCGCCTTCGTGATGCAGGTGTTCGGGGGTAATCACCTGGCTCCTCCGACCGCCTCGAGTTGTACCCGTGACCCCACCAGCGGCAGGCGGACCGTGAAGACGGTCCCCTTCTCGAGCCGGCTCGCAACTTCGATCTGTCCGCCGTGGCCCTTGACGATACCGTAGCTCACGGAGAGCCCGAGTCCCGTCCCCTCACCAGTCGGCCGCGTCGTGAAGAACGGCTCGAAGACACGCACGAGGTTCTCCTCCGCGATGCCGCAACCGGTGTCCTCGAAGATCGCTTCTGCGTTCGTCGAGCCGTCCGACTCCTCCGTGCGGACCGTCCGCACGGTCAGCGTGTCGCCGGACGTCATCGCGTCCCTCGCGTTCAGAATTAGGTTCGCGAAGACCTGACGCAGCTGGTACGGATCGCCGACGATGGCGAGCTCCGATGTGTCGAGCATGGACGAAAGGTGGATGCCGCGCGCGGTGAGCTGTCTGCCCGTCACGCGAAGGGCCTCGCTCAGGACGTCGTTGACGTCTATCTCCGAGTAGGCGGACTGCGAGGCCTGCGAGAACGTGAGGAGACTCTGGACGATCCCCCGGCAGCGCTGAGCCGCCTTCTCTATCGAGGTCAGGTGCTTCCCGAGGTTGTTGACCTCGTCCGCCGTCAGGTCCGATCCGCCCTTACCGAGGATCTTCTCAAGATCATACTGAACGTATCCGAGGATTCCTCCAAGCGGGTTGTTGAGTTCGTGCGCGACTCCGGCGGCCATCTCACCCACCGCGGCCAGTCTGCCCGACTGGACGACGCGCGCCTCCATCTCCTGCAGCTCGTTCGTCCGCACCTCGACGCGCTGCTCGAGTTCCCTGTTCAGCGCCACCAGCTCGGCCTTCATCTCCTCGAGCTCCGCCGTGCGCTCGTCGACCTTCTCCTCGAGCTCCTTGTTCCACTCCTCGACGTTCGTCCTCGACTGCTCGAGCCCGGCGTACAGGCTTGCGTTCTCGATGGCCTTCGCGACCTGACTTCCGAGGGTGACGATCAGGTCGACCTCGTCCTTCCCGAACGCCTTCCGACGTGAGCTCAGGATCGTGAGCACCCCGACGAGGTGCTCGCGCGAGACCAGAGGCACGCCGAGCCAGGTGACGGCCTCCATGTCGGCGCGGTCGGTCTGCTCAACAAGCCAGGGATCGAGAGGCCGGCCGTCGTGGTTCTTCAGATTGTCGACGAGGAGCATCGCTCGCTCACGGATGACCCAACCGATGAGTGTGTCGCCGGGCTTTCTTCGCCGCGGCGGCAGCTTCCGCGTGCTGCTCATGCTCACCCGGTATTCGATCTCGCCCGTGGACTCGTGATAGAGGCAGACCGAGCACATCGAGTCAGCGAAGAGGGAACTCGTGCTCTCTTCGAGTTCTTCGAGAAGGTCGTTCAGTTTGAGTGTCGACGAGAGGACCTTCCCCACCGCATTCAGAGTCTTCAGTTCGGTGATGCTCTTCTCGAGTGACTGTCTGGTGTCCCACATCATCTTCCCGGCCGCGCTCGACACGATCAGCACCACCACGAGCAGCGCGAACGTTGCCGGCTCTCCGGGTGTGTACGCCGCAGCGAGGAGGAGGGCGAGGGGGAGCATCGCGAGCTCGACGACGACGCCGCGGCCCGTGATCCAGCGAAGGTAGCTCGCGACCGTCCTGCGTTTCTCGCCGCCGCCGGCCCGGCGGACGAGGACGCTCGCCGCGCCGTATATGCCGAACATCATGACGAACCGCGCCGCGTCAACGAACGTGACTCCTCCAGTAAGAAGCTTCCCGCCCGTGAAATAGTAGGCGCATCCCGCTGCGAAGACGGCCACCACCTGCACGCCCACTTCCCTCAGGGCGACGGCGGTGTCGTACCGGAAGCACACGAGCTGAACCGCGACCGTGGCCATGGCGGCAACCCAGATTCCGACCGTGGTGCCGAAGAGTGCGGTCGCGGCGATGAAGACAGCCGCGCCGAAGCTGACGTACGTGTTCTTGCCGACCGGGAACGCGAAGAGACTCGTGGCGAGCGCCAGGGCCCCCATGAGACCTATCGCCCCCCAATGCGTCCAGTCCATCTGGAAGACGGCAAGACCGAGGAGGAACGCCGCCGCCACCGTCGGTCTCCACCACACGCGCCCGACACCACGCGTCTCCGCCCGGCTCCGGTCGCTTCCCGACAGGTCGGTCGACATGTCCATGTCCGCGGTGAGATGGCGCGGGATGTCGTGCATCGTGCAACCCCCCCGAGGCTCCTTCGACGTGAAACAGGTCGAGGAGTCTCCGGACCACCCGCCAGAAAGGCGGTTCCTCTCCATCGCGCGGCACCGTTCGGTCGCGCGCCCGAGAGACCTCGTATGCGCACCCTAAATGCAAGTCGTGTGCCACGATGGCGCGTTGGGTCACCATTCAGACACGTCTGCGTGGATGTCATGGGATACACAGGAAACAGCGTCTCGGTGGGTTCAGGCTGCTTCGGGAGCGTCCTCGTGAGTGTCCTCGGAGCCCCGGGCGATCTCGATGGTCAGCGAGAGGCCTCGCTCTCCGACGGACCTGCCCGTGACGCGGAGCGTGTTTTCTCCACTTGCGAGTGACCAGGGCCCGAAACGCCCCTCGGAGTCGAGCGACTCGGGGCCGTGGCGCTCTCCGAGGCCGCTCAGGGCAGCAGAGAGCCCGAGGTCGGGGCAGCCGAGCCGTGTGAGTCTCCCCGCGAGGGCCGGGCGGCCGCCTTCCCGGATGTCGATCCTGCCCTCCAGAACGAGGCCGCGCTCGCCCCGCCAGGAGATCAGAACGGTCTCGGCGCCGGCGCGGGCGAGCGCCGGCTGAAGTTCTGCACCGTTCGCGAGGGCTCCCTCGGCAGCCTCTACCTGGGCTCGCGCGAAGTCCTTCACGACGGAAACGGTCGCTCCTGCCCACCGCACGATCGCGGTTCGCCCTTCCGACTCCAGGCGGGCCAGTGCAGCGCGGACCGCCCGCTCAGGCGCGTCGGCGACGACCCCTCCCGACGAGAGGTGCCACAGGTCGGCGAGCTCCGCCAGGCACGAGCCGCAGCTCGCGAGGTGGCGCTCGACGAGCACCGACGTCTCTCCGTCAGCGGACCCATCCGCGTAGGCCGCGACGAGTTCGGGATCGAGGCACTCCGAGTCGGAACGCAGGGAGTCGTCAGCGGTGCGCGCCTCTCCGCCTCGCCTGAGCAGCCGAGTGATCTCCTCGAGCCCGACGACGCGCTCGCGGCAGTCGTTGCACGAGTCCACGTGCCCGCGAACCCGACTGGCCGCGTCGTCGTCGAGAGCTCCGCGCACGAGACCGAGAAGCTCCTCCCCCGAGGGACAGCGTTCCGTCATCATCCTCGTCCGCCTTCCCAGGCTCTGCTCACTCCACCGTCCGTCCGGAGCTTCGCGAGCGCGCGGAAAACGAGTCCGCTCATCGCGCCCACGCTCATGTCCATTCGCCCCGCGACCTCACGGTACGTGAATCCTTCGAAGTAGATCAGTCGGACCACCAGCGCCTCCTTCGGAGAGAGCGAGCGTTCCATCGCCTGCTCGAGCGAGATCCTGAGATCCCTGTTCTCCGGTTTCCCCGCGCCCCCGAGCGTTCTCACTGCCGCGCGGGTCTCGCCTTCTTCGGGAAGTTCGTCGGACTCCCGTCGCCGCGACCTCTTCCTCAGGACGTCGATGCTGACGTTCCTGACGATCCGGTAGATCCAGGTCTCGAGCCGGCAGTCGCCCTTCCACGACGCGAGAGCCCTGCCGTTCCTGCGCAGGAGCTTGAAGATCGCCTCCTGGAAGATCTCCTCCATCGCTGTCTCGTCCCATTCCGCCCGGAAGCGAGAGTTCGCCCTCACGATCGCGCTGTAGATGAGCTTCCGGTAGCGCTCGACGAACTCCTCCCACGCCTCGGACTCTCCGGCCCTCAGGCGGCTGATCGTGCGCGCGTCGCTGTCACTGATCTTCCCAGGGCTCGCCAAGACAGACGTTCCTCTCCTCTTCCAACGGTCGTTCGGGAGGCCGGGTTTCTTCGCAGGAATCGTCACATCGCGGGCGGACCGGCACCACGGCCGGACCGGCATCACTACCGGGTCGGCCTGGGGGCGGCCGCGACGACGAGCGCGGGGTCACCGTACAGGACGTAGTTCGCCCAGGTGACGGGTTCGACCCCCAGAAGCGCGGAACGCGCCGCCGTCACCGCCGCCGCGAGCGTGGCGCCGCCTGCGAGCTGTCGGTAGAATATCCCGGCGAACCTGGCGCTCCCGGCGTCGTGAAGGTCCCAGAGCGTCCCGAGGTAGGCGGGGACGCCCCACTGGAGGAAGTGGCGGGCAGCGTCCCAGGCGGGGCTCTCTCCTCCCGCCTCGCGGGTCTCCCGTCCGCAGGTGTTCGCAAAGACCAGCGCCGGAGGCCGCTCAGGGCGGGGGCCGAGCGCGTCGAGCGCGATCCGCTCCCCGTCACCGAGATCCCAGCTCACGCCCGCGTCGTTCCGGAGCGAGTGTCCGGCGAAATGGACGATGTCGAAGCCCTCGGAGAGCAGGGTCGCGAACTCCCCCGGCGTGCGAGGCGACTTCCTCTCTACCTTGAGAAGACCGGGGCGCGCGGCCGTCAGTTCGAGGAGCTCGGCGGCCTCGCGTTCGGCGTGCGGCAGGTCGCGACCGGCGAGTCCGGCCTCGAGGTTCGCCA
>JALGVN010000190.1 GCA_025774645.1 bacterium | reverse complement strand
CACGTTCGCGGCAACGTACGCAAGAACCGTCGACGCCACGTAGTCCTTCTCCTCGTCGGTCAGGAGCGAGAAGATCGGGAGCGAGAGCGTCTCCTTCGACGCGCGCTCGGACTCAGGAAGGTCGCCTTCCTTGTACCCGAGCTTCGCGAAGCACTTCTGGAGATGCAACGACAGCGGGTAGTAGACCGCACAGCCGATCCCGTTCTCCTTCAGGTGCGCCTTGAGCCCGTCGCGATCGGGAACGCGGACGATGTACTGGTTGTAGATGTGACGCGCCCCGTCCATCTTGAAGGGCGTCACGATGTCGGTGCCCTCGAAGCGTTCGTTGTAGTACTCGGCGTTCCGCGACCGTCCGTGCCTGAAGGGCGTCGAGCCGGCTGTTCATGCCGATGGTCCAGTGGTGGTAGAGCTCCGACTGGCCGTGCTCGCGCAGGCTGATGAGGAGGTCGGCGAGTTTCTCGTCGTCCGTCGTGATCATGCCGCCGTCGCCGTAGCCGCCGAGGTTCTTGCTCGGGAAGAAACTGAAGCACCCGACGTCCGCGAGCGAACCCGCCCGTCTCCCCTTGTACTCCGACCCTATCGCCTGCGCGGCGTCCTCGATCACGACGAGGCCGTGCCGACCAGCGATCTCGTTGATCGGGTCCATGTCGGCGCACTGCCCGAAGATATGGACGGGCATGATCGCCTTCGTCTTCTCGGTGATGGCGGCCTCGATCTTCGCGGGATCGATGTTGTAGGTCGCCGGGTCGATGTCGACGTAGACGGGGACGGCGCCTGCGCGCCAGATCGATCCGCCCGTCGCGAAGAAGGTGTACGGCGTCGTGATGACCTCGTCGCCGTCGCCCACACCCCAGGCCATGAGCGCGAGGAGAAGGGCGTCGGTGCCCGAGGCGCACCCCACGGCCCGCTTCGCCCCGCAGTACTCCGCCACGCGCTTCTCGAACGCCGCGACCGTCGGTCCGAGCTTGAAGTACTGAGTCTCGACGACCCGGGCGATCGCCGGGTCGATCTCGCCCTTGATGGTGCGGTACTGCCTGATCAGATCCAGCAGAGGTACTTTCATCGACGTCCGCCTTTCGTCAACACCTTCAGAGTCCCGCAATTCCGCGACGCGATGCCGCGCTCAAGCGTCGCGGACACGTCCGTAATCTCATATCAGCTTTCGTAGGCTGTTTCAACGCCATTTCCGGCCGCTTGTTCGGGTTGACACGTCCGGGACATGCCAATACCCTCGACGCATTGCACGTCGCGTGCCCACCCGTCGCACGAGAGGAAGATACTCGGACAATGACCGAAAGCCACTCACTCCGCGGTCGTCGCGTCGTCCTTGTGTCGAACACCTCGTGGTACCTCTGGAACTTCCGGGGAGACACGATCAGGGAGCTCGCCCGGATCGGGAGCGCAGTCACGACGGTGGCGCCGGAGGACGAGTACCGCGCGCGGCTCGAGGGGCTCGGCGCGAAGCACATCGTGTGGCAGTTCGACCGGAGGAGCGTGGCGCCGTGGACGAGCCTCGGTCCTCTTCTCCGTCTGCGAGCGCTCTACAGCGAGCTTTCGCCCGACGTCGTCCATCACTTCACGATCAAACCGGTCATCATCGGGGGAGTCGCGGCCAGGCTCGAGCGCGTTTCCGGCATCGTCCAATCCGTGCCGGGACTGGGGCACGCGTTCTCGGCCTCGAACGTCCTCCGTGTGCCCGCGCTCCTCGGGTACCGGCTGGCGCTCGGAGGCCGTGCCCGAACGATCTTCCAGAACGCGGACGACATGGACCGCCTGATCGCGAGCGGGGTCGCGACGCGAGACAGAAGCGTGCTCATCCGAAGCTCGGGCGTCGACGTGGAGCGTCTGGGCGCGATACCGCTCCCGGAAGCCGAGGCCGGAGCGGCGGCAGCCCGCCCGGTCACGTTCCTCATGGCGTGCAGGATGCTGTGGGCGAAGGGCGTGCGCGAGTACGTCGAGGCCGCGAAGGCGCTCCACCGGCGCGGCACGAACGCACGGTTCGTCCTCCTAGGCGACCCGGACGAGGGCAACCCCGACGCTGTGCCACGTGGGTGGCTCGCGAACCTCCGGATCGCGGACGACGTCGAGTGGCACGGGTTCCGAGACGATATCACGAGAGACATTGCGGAGGCCGACGTCGTCGTCCTTCCATCCTATTATGGTGAAGGGGTGCCGAAATCGCTCCTCGAGGGCGGGGCGGCGCGGCGTGCTCTCGTCGCCGCTGACGCACCGGGCTCCCGTGAGGTCGTGGCCGAGGGCGAGACCGGGCTCCTCGTCGCCCCGAGGGACGCCGCGTCTCTCGCCGAGGCGATGGAGAGACTGGTGCGGGACCCCGGGCTCAGACTGGAACTCGGACGGCAGGCACAGGCACTGGTTCGGGCGGAGTTCTCGACCGACGACGTCGTCGCGCGTACGCTCGCAGTCTATGAGAACGCACTCGCGGGGGAATCGAAGTGAGTTCCCCGATCCGTGTCATGCACATCATCAGCGGCCTCGAGATCGGTGGAGCCGAGTGGTCGCTGCATCAGCTTCTGAGCGCGACAGACAGGTACGAATTCGATCCTGTCGTGGTCTCCCTCACCACCTGTGGCCCCCTGGCCGCGCGAATCGAGGAACTCGGCGTCGACGTGCGTGCGCTCGGCCTCTCTCGTTTGGTTCCGAACCCCTTGGGGGTCCTGTCGCTCGCCAGCGAGATTCGCCGGTTTCGCCCCGTCGTCGTCCAGACGTGGATGTACCACGCGGACCTTCTCGGAGGCGTCGCGGCGAGGCTTGCCGGCGGCGTTCCCGTTGCGTGGCGCACGTGTCACATGGACCTCGATCTCGGGAGCACAAGAGCGCGCACGCTCCGCGTCGCCCGGCTGTGCGCGCACCTCTCCTCACGCCTGCCCCAGAGGATCGTCAGCTGCTCCCACGCCAATCTCCGAGCCCACGTCGACTTCGGCTACAACGAGTCGAAGATGGTCATCATCCCGAACGGGTTCGATCTCGAGCTCTTCCGCCCCGACCCGGACGCGAGGCGCTCGGTGCGCGAGGAGCTGGGGCTGCCGTCCGATACCCTGCTCATCGGGAACGCCGCGCGGTACTTCCCCCAGAAGGACCACGCGACCCTCGTCCGCGCCGCCGGCATCCTGGTCAGGCGCCATCCCGAGGTTCACTTCGTGCTCTGCGGATCCGGCCTCGACCTCGAGAGCCGTGATCTCGTCGAACTCATCGATGGATGCGGGGTGACCGAACAGATGCATCTGTTAGGAGCGCGCCACGACGTGCCGCGGATCTTCGCGTCGGTCGACATCGCGACGATGTCGTCGTACGCAGAAGCTTTCGGGCGCGTGATCGCAGAGGCGATGGCGACGGGCGCTCCCAACGTCGTGACTGACGTCGGTGACGCGGCTGTCATCGTGGGTGACACCGGACGGGTCGTGCCTCCGCGCGACCCGGAGGCGCTGGCTCGCGCCTGGGAGGAACTGCTGGCGCTCGGAGTGGAAGGCAGACGGAAGCTCGGAGAGGCAGCACGCAGGAGAATCCAGGAGAACTACGATATCCGCGCGATCGCCGGACGATACGGCGAACTCCACCGGGAGCTGGCGCGCCGCTGACGCACACCCCACTTCCAGATCTGCACCTCACCCGCGCCGGAAGCCCCGGTGCCTGAGATCGCGGAGCGCGTCCTTGATCTTCGCCGCGTCCTCGGATCTCGGCCGCCACGTATCCGACAGGCTCATACCCGTCACGCGCCGGAATGCTCCGACGAGAACGAAGCTGCTCGTGACGAAGCCGAGCGTCATCGCCCATGCCGCACCTGGCAGACCGATGACGGGAAGAAGCAGAAGAAGTGCGAAGATGTTGACGACGACCCCGCAGCCGACCGCCCAGGAACAGACACCGGGCCGGTTCGTTCCCATGAAGTAGGGAACGAGGATCTTCGAGGTCGCACGGAAGAACACGCCGGGGGCGATGATCCACATGAGCGGGACAGCGGGGAGAAACTTCGGCGAGAGAAGCACCGCGACGATCGGCCACGCGAGCGCGCAGAGGAGGGCGAGGCCTACTCCTGCCACCACACCCGTGATCCTGGCGGCTTGACCCACAACCTCGGGCCTCCCGTTCTCGTCCGAGGCGACGCGAGGAAACAGCGCGTTGGTGATCGCGTCCGGAAGCATGAGAAGCTGTGACATCAGACCCGCCGCCGCCGCGAAGATGCCGATCTCCCCGGGCGTTGCGAAGAACGCCACGATCAGCGTCCCGATCCTGACGTTGAGCATGTTGCCGACTCTGTTCACGTAGGACCGGAGACCGTAGGAGAGAAGCAGGCGGTAGTGCTCGAGCTTGAGCCGCGCACGCGTGAAGACGCCCTCCTGGCGTAGCGCGATGGCGGTGAAGACGATCCGTGTCGCGCCATCTGCTGCAACCGCGAGAAGCGCTCCCTCGATCCCCATGTCGAGCACGCCGACAAACAGCAGAACGGCCAGGAGTTGTGCGAAGAGCGCCGCAGCCATCGTGACCGCCATCCAGGCGATGCGGCCCATGCCCATGAGGAGCTGGACGCACCCGTGACCGATGGCCGCAAAGGGGATCAGGATGAGTGCCACGAGGAACGACGAGCGCGACGCCTTCGCGAAGATCGGGAGATCGGTCTCCATCAGAAGCCGTCCCGCCACCACGGCCATGCACGACACGATGAGGAGCGCCGACATTGTGCTCCAGACCGCCTCGGGTTTCGAGGTGCGTCCTGAGGCCACGGCGTATCGGCCGGCGTGGTCGAGCGCGATCCTGAAGCCCATCCCCAGGAGGCTCGCGTAGAGGAGACATATCGCGTACGACCCTCGGCCGGCGGGCTCGAGGAACCACGCGAGACTCGCCTGGATCCCCAGGGTGATCAGGAAGCTCCCCACCCTGGACGAGAGAGCGGCCGCCGTGTCCTGCACGCCGCTTCGCCTCGGTGGGTCGGGGCGCGCGGCCGGGCGTTCGGACCCACCCGCTTCGGGACGACGATTCATGAGTCCTCCGGCTCCGGGGGCACGCCGGGAGTGACACCGGGAATCCCGGCGACCTTCGACACCGCGTAGAGGTGTTTCCCTGTCGGTGTGGGCTCGATGTAGTCGACGGATTCAAAGCCGACGCTGCAGGGAGCGCACATGAGCTCCTGTATCCGTCTCGTGAGGCCGTCACGTGCTTGCGCGGACAATTCGTTGCCCCCAGGATGAAGCACCACGCGCACCGTGAACTCGTCGACCGTCTCCTGTACGATCTG
>JALGVN010000027.1 GCA_025774645.1 bacterium | reverse complement strand
CTGACGATCGCGGCCGCAGGGACCGAGCCTGTCGCCGAGCTCCCGGAGTTCACCGACCCCGAGACGTCGGCGTGGGCTCTCGAGCTCGCCGCCGATGACGCCCGCACCGAGTTCGCCGCGTCGCTCGAGGACGCCGGACGGAACTGGACCGAGCTCGCGGCGGCCGTCTCTTCACTCGAAGGCGAGGAGCGGGAGGCCGCGGTCTGGCTCATCAACGGCATGCCGCACCTCGACCGACTCGAGATGTCGTCCCGCACGCTCGTGGAGCACGTCTCCTTCGCGCACCGGTCGCGCGACGAGATGCCGTACCCCGTTCCCGAGGAGATGTTCAGACCGTACATCCTCACGTACCGCATCGAGGAGGAGCCGGTCGAGCCGTGGAGGAGGGAGCTCTTCGAGCTCTTCGCCCCGATCGCGGAGCGCGAGGGAACGGTGAAGAGCACCGCGAGAGCGATCAACGCCGAGCTCGCCGGGATGGTCGAGGAACGGGAGCGCGAGTTCTTCGGCCCGCGCCAATCGCCGATCCTGACACTCAGAAGCGGCAGGGGAACCGAGGCGGAGATCTCGATCTTCGCCTGCGCGGCGATGAAGGCCGTGGGAATCCCGAGCCGGCAGACGCGCATCCGGGCCTTCGGCGAGGAAGACGGCGGGACGAGCTGGATCGAGGTGTTCGACGGGGAAGTGTGGCTCCCTCTCTATCCGCTCGAGCCGGAGGCGTTCGGCGATCCCGCGCACCTCGAGCGTGACCACGCCGGCAACGTGACCGCCGTGGCGTCGCGGTCGGCGTTCGAACACGTGCTCGTGACCGAGAGCTACACGGAGACCGGAACGGTCGCGATCTCGTTCGTGAGCGCGGGCGAGCCGGCCAGGGGGTTCGAGCACTTCGCGGTAAGCGTCTGGAACGGGGGCGCGCTCGTGCCGCTCGACGAGCTCGAGGCGGTCGCGGACGACGAGGGGCGCTTCTCTGCCGTCGTCGGCGAGGGAACCTACGTCGTCCAGGCCGGCGTGCGCGACGGCCGAGGGAATCCGTTCGTCATGATGCGGGAGACGGTGATCGCCGCCGGCGAGACGACCTTCGTCGCGTTCGACGTGACGCTCGAGGGACGCGGTGCGGGACCGGACCGGGTTCTCGCCGACGGGCTCGGGCAGGTGCTCGGAGCGCTCGTCGTCCACGACGTCGAGGGCGAACCGAGCAGACGCATGCTTCCGCTCATCCGCGGCACACTGGACCGGAGGGAGGCAAACGTCGCCGTCACGTACCTCGTCGTTGACGATGCCGGGGACGTGCGGACGGAGGAGGCCCTCTCGGTGCTGGGAGGGGCGGGGCTCGGAGAGTCCGACGGTGAACTCCCCGTCGTGCACCTCTATGAACTTGCGACGAACGAGGTTATACTCCATCAGGAAGGCTACGACCTGAACATCGGCCGCGCGCTCGAGATTGCCGTCGACGCGCGGCTCTCGGAGCTTCTGGAGCGATGAGCGAGAAGAACGACGCAGCGGAGGACACCGTGAAGGAACTCCTCGACGTCATCCTCGAGGCCAACGAGCTCAAGGCGATCCCGCGGATGGGCTGGATGGTGCGCGGGATCCGTGACGGAGAGAGCGTCGCCGACCATTCGTACGCGGTCGGGCTCATCGCCATGCTCGTCGCGGACCGGATGCAGATTGACGTGGACGTCGGGAAGCTCCTGCGGATCGCGCTCCTTCACGATCTTCCCGAGCACATGCTCGGGGACATCCACGCTCCGGCGACGCAGGTGCTCGGAGAGGACGTGAAGGAGGCCGCGGAAGAGAGGATCATGCGGAGGCTCTTCAGCGGCATCGAGGGCGGAGACACGTACGTCGCCCTCTGGAGGGAGTTCGTCGACCGCTCGTCCGTCGAGGGCAGGCTCGTCCGCGCGGTCGACAAGCTGGAGATGTTCACGCAGGCGTATCAGTACGAACGCGAGGGCAACCGCATGCTCGAGAAGTTCTGGGGCTACGAGATGAACGTCCGGGACTTCGACTTCGAGGAGATCCGCGAGCTCTATGCTGAGCTCGTCAGGATGAGGGAAGACGACTGACCAACTAGCGACGGGGAGAACCATGCGCTGGAGCAAGGCACTGATTCCGACACACAAGGAGGAACCGGCCGACGCCGAGACCGTGAGCCACCGTCTCATGCTGCGGGCGGGTCTCATGCGCAAGCTGACGTCGGGCGTCTACAACTACCTTCCGCTCGGGTGGCGGGCCATCCACAAAGTGGAGAAGATCGTGCGGGAGGAGATGGACCGGGCCGGGTGTCAGGAGATCCTCATGCCGGTGGTGAGTCCGGCGGAGCTCTGGCGCGAGACCGGGCGATGGGACATCTACGGGAAGGAACTCTGGCGCGTCCAGGACAGGAACGGCCGCTACTTCGCGCTTGGGCCGACGCACGAGGAGGTCGTCACGGACATCGTGCGCAATGAAGTGCGCTCGTACCGCGAGCTCCCGTTCACGCTCTACCAGATCCAGACGAAGTTCCGCGACGAGCTCAGGCCGCGCTTCGGGGTCGTCCGCGCGCGGGAGTTCATCATGAAGGACGCCTACAGTTTCCACCGGGACGAAGCGTCGCTCAGCGAAACCTACAACGAGATCTGCGACGCGTACGACAGGATCTTCACGCGCCTGAGCCTGACGTTCCGGCCGGTCGAGGCCGCCACCGGCGCGATCGGCGGGAGCGCCTCGCACGAGTACATGGTCCTCTCGGACACGGGCGAGTCTGAGGTCATCGTGTGCGACTGCGGGTATGCCGCGACCGACGAGAGGGCGGAAGGCGTGGTGCGGCCCGTGCAGGACGCCGAGGACGCGAAGGCTCTCGAGCGCATCGACACGCCGGGCACGAAGACGATCGAGGAGGTCTCTGGGTTTCTGGGAGTCGAGCCCTGGCGGCTCGTGAAGACGATCGTCTACGAAGCGGACGGGAAGCCGGGCGCGGTCCTCATCCGCGGAGACCGCGAGATCAACGAGGCGAAGCTCGCGCTCGCGCTCGGCACCGACCTCCTCCAGCCCGCGTCGCCCGAGGTCATCGAAGAGGTGACCGGCGCCCCGATCGGGTTCGCCGGCCCGGTCGGACTCGAGGGCGTCGAGATCCTGGCCGACCACAGCGTCGAGCCGCTCGTCAACATCGTCGTCGGCGCGAACGAGGCCGACGCGCATTTCGTCAACGTGAACCGGGATCGCGACTTCGCGGTGACGGCGTTCCACGACATCGCGCTCATCACGAATGGCGACGAGTGCGCGAAGTGCGGCGCCGAGCTGAAGTCGTTCCGCGGGATCGAGGTGAGCCAGGCGTTCAAGCTCGGAACGAAGTACTCCTCCAGCATGAAAGCGACCTTCCTCGACGAGGACGGCGTGGCCAAACCGTTCATCATGGGGTGTTACGGGCTCGGTGTGTCGAGAACCGTGGCCGCCATCATCGAGCAGCACCACGACGACGACGGAATCGTGTGGCCGATGGCCGCCGCCCCCTACCCGGTCGAGATCCTCGTGATCAACGTGAAGAGCGAGGAGACGATGAAGGTGGCCGAGCAGCTCTACGGGAAGCTCCGCGCCGCGGGGATCGACGTCCTCCTCGACGACAGGGACGATTCCCCGGGAGCGAAGTTCAAGGACGCCGACCTGGTCGGCTTGCCTCTTCGGATCACGGTCGGGGAGAGGGGCTTGAAGCGGGGCGCGGTCGAAGCGCGCGTGAGACGCACGAAGGAGCAGACCGACATCCCCGTCGAGGGCGCCGCCGAGGAGATCCTGAAGCTCCTCGAGACGCTCGACTAGGGCAGCCGTTCAACCTGATCCGGTGCTCGACGCGGACCGGGACCTCTCGAGGACGTGAAAGCGCCCCATTCCCGCACGGGAAGGGGGCGCTCGATTCTCGGCACGTCTCCGCCTGCGACCGGAGGCCTAGGCGGCGCGGTTGAGCTCCTTCATCAGGCGGGACTTCTTACGCGACGCCGTCTCCTTCTTGATGACGCCGGTCTTGACCGCCTTGTCGATCTCGGAGATGGCCTTCTTGAGCGCGGCCGTCTGATCGTCCGGACCGGCCGCCCTGACCTTCTTGACGGCGGTGGCGACGCGCGACTTCGTGGCCCGGTTGCGGGCGTTGAGCTTCTTGTTCTGCCTGAGCCTCTTGATGGTCGACTTCTTCTGCGGCAACTGAAACCTCCGGAACCCGGTTCGTGGGACGGCCGCTCTGCGAGGCGGGCCGTCGGCTTTGCGTTCCTTCTCAGAACAGAAACTATAGCACCAGTCCACCGGGGAGTCAAGCCGCGCTCTCACCTCCCGCCAGGAGCCTCGCGCCGGGACCGCCTTCCGGCGGTCCTCCGCCCGGCAGCTCGGGATCCCGGCCCGGTTGACAGGGCCGTTCGACGGGGGTAGGGTACGGGTCGAGAGCGCTCACTCCGGACCAGGGGCCGCCCGGCCCCACCCATCGAGGACCATGGCTCAGACGAAGCGATCGCGCGCGGCCGTCCCCACGGACCCGGGCGTCTATCTCCTCAAGGGCACGAACGACCGGATTATCTACGTCGGGAAGGCCCGGAACCTCCGGAACCGGCTCCGCGCGTACACGGGAACGGGCGAGGCCATCGACGCGAAGGTCGAGATCCTCCGGTCGAAACTCGCGGGCTTCGACTACATCGTGACAGACTCCGAGACCGAGGCCCTCATCCTCGAGTCGAACCTCATCAAGGAACACCACCCCCGGTACAACGTCAAGCTCAGAGACGACAAGCGGTTTCCCTTCATCAAGCTCACGCTCGCCGAGGACTTCCCGAGGGCGTACGTGACGCGCCTCGTGAAAGAGGACGGCTCGCGCTACTTCGGCCCCTACACCGACGTGAAGGCGATGCGCCGGACGCTCCGACTCGTGCGGCAGATCTTCCCCGTGCGGCAGTGCAAGACGTTCAAGTACAGGCCGAGACCGTGCCTGAACTTCCAGATCGGCCGCTGCCTCGGACCCTGCCGGAAGGGAGAGGTTCCACCCGCGGAGTATGGCGCGGTGATCCGTCAACTCACCCTCTTCCTCGAGGGCCGCGGCGAGGAGGTCGTCGAGCTCCTTGAGGAGAAGATGGCGAAGGCGTCGGACGAGCGCCGGTACGAGGAGGCCGCGACGCTCCGCGACAGGATCGCGGACGTGTCGAAGGTCGTCGAGCGCCAGCGCGTCATGACGGCCCGGGACGAGGACAGGGACGTCGTGGCCGTCGCGCGTCACGAGAAGTACGCCGTCGCGTCGGTCGTCAGGATCCGGGGCGGGAAGCTCGTCGGCTGTGAGAACGTCCCTCTCGACCTCGGTCCGAGGAGCAGCGACGAGGAGGTCCTCGAGACGTTCCTCAAGCAGTTCTACGGGATCGCCTCAGACCTCCCGCGCGAGATTCTGGTCGATCGTGACCTCCCTGACCGCGACGCCATCGAGACGTGGCTGTCGGATCGTGCGGGGCGCAGAGTGGAGTGCAGGTCGCCGAAGCGCGGCGAGAAGACGCTCCTGGTCGCCTTCGCGAGGACGAACGCCGGCGACGCGCTCAGACGCGCCTTCGAGTCGCGCCGCGCGCCGAAGCTGGTCGCGGATCTGGGTGCGGCGCTCGGGATGAGCCGGGACCCGAGACTGATCTCGGGGGTCGACATCTCGAACGTCGGGGGGAAGCACGCGGTCGGCACGGTCGTCACCTTCCGCGACGGGCGCCCGGACCGGTCACTCTACCGGAAGTACCGAATCCGGACCGTGAAAGGTGCCGACGACTATGCTATGATTCGTGAGGTCGTCGCGAGACACCTCGGCAGAGTTCAGAAGGAGGGCCGCGACCCGCCCGATCTCCTCCTCATCGACGGGGGGAAGGGGCAGCTCGGAGCGGCCGTCGAGGCCGTGCGGGCCTCCGGGTTCCGGGGCCTCGCGCTCGCCGCGCTCGCCAAGCGCGAGGAAGAGGTCTTCGTCCCGGGACGAGTGAGCGCTCTGCCGATGGACGACCACCTGAAGGAGCGGAGGCTCCTCCAGAGGATCCGGGACGAGGTGCACCGCTTCAGTGTCGCCTACCACCGCTCGGTCCGCGGCCGCGCCGCCATCCGATCGGCGCTCGACGACGTCCCCGGAGTCGGGCAGTCGAGAAAGGACGCACTCCTCATTCGCTTCGGATCGGTCGCTGAGATCGCGAAGCGGACGCCGGAGGAGATCGCGGAGGTACCCGGTATTGGACTCGGAACGGCACAGAGGATCAAGCAAGCGCTCGCGGACGCGTGATGTGGTCATCGTGTCCCAGGAGGACGCGGCGGGAACGAACCTCCCGGTCCTGCGCTACGTGACGTTCGAGTCCGACATCGGGCGGTTCCTCGTGACGAGGAGCGACGCGGGACTTCGGTCCGTCACGTTCGGTCCCGAGCTCGACGTGGCGCGGACGCTCGCCCGACTGACTCGCGGTTCCCACTTCATGGCCGTGGAAGACAGGATCAGCCTGAGGCGGGTCGTTGATTCAATCCGGGAGTATCTCTCGGGGCGCCGGGTCGTCTTCGATCAGAGCATCGATCTCGCGGGTACACCCGAATTCAGCGCGCGCGTCCTCGAGAGCGTCCGGCGGATCCCCTTCGGAACGCTCAGGTCGTACAAGTCGGTCGCGCAGGAGGTCGACGCTCCGCGGGCGACGCGGCCGGTCGGCCAGGCGCTCTCCAGGAATCCTCTCCCGATCGTCGTCCCGTGCCACCGCGTCGTCAACAGCGACGGCACGCTCGGAGGCTACTCCGGCGGCGGGCCGGACATGAAGCGCCGCCTGATCGAGATCGAGACGGGACAGATCGGGCTGGCCCTGAGGGGCGGGGAGAAGGAGGCGCGCCGGCACGTCCGCTTCCTTCTCGAATCGGAGCCGGGCCAGAGTGAAGACACCCGAACAGACAAGTGAGACGAGGACCCCGACCGCGCTCGATGAGTCGATCGAGGACTACCTGAGCCACCTGGCGGTCGAGCGGGGCCTCTCCAGGAACACGGTCGCCTCTTACCAGGGCGACCTCGCTTCTTACGCGCGCTTCCTCGCGAACCTCGGCGTCGAGGCGCCGGACGACGTTCGCGAAGACGACGTCAGGGCGCACGCGCGGGAGAGGGTACGGGACGGTGTCTCGGCGCGCAGCGTCGCGCGCGCCCTCTCGTGTCTCAGGGGATACCACCGCTACCTCGTCTTCACGGGCGCGTCCGAGACCGATCCGACCGCCCACGTCGAGGGCCCGAAGCTCCAGAAGACGCTGCCGGACGTCCTCGCGGTTCACGAGATCGAGACGCTCCTCGCCGCGGTCGACGTCGGGAGCGTGCTGGGAGTGCGCGACCGGGCGATGCTCGAGCTCGCCTACGGCGCCGGGCTCAGGGTCAGCGAGCTCCTGTCGATCGAGATCGCCAACCTCGTGCTCGACGAGGGATACGTTCGGGTGATGGGGAAGGGCGCGAAGGAGCGCATCATCCCAGTCGGCTCGCAGGCGATCGAGTGGGTCGAGACATACCGCGAGAAGGCGAGGCCCGAGCTCGCCGCGCGGGCGTCCCGAGCCGGCACGTCGGCGCTCTCAGACGTCCTCTTCCTGAACGCCCGAGGGAGGCCGCTCACACGGATGGGGTTCTGGAAGATCCTGCAGAAGCACGTGGCCACCGCGGGCATCCGCGAGCGGGTGAAGCCGCACACGCTGAGGCACTCGTTCGCCACGCACCTCCTCGAGGGGGGCGCCGATCTCCGGGCGGTCCAGGAGATGCTCGGCCACTCCGACATCTCGACGACGCAGATCTACACGAGCGTCGACCGCGAGTACCTGAAGGAGATCCACAGGAGCTTTCACCCGCGCGGGTAGCGCTGTAGCGCGGACGGCGATCTGCGCGGGACCGCGCGAGGCAGGGAGACCGATGCACGGGACGAACATCACGATGCTCCTCGAGAGCAAACTGCGCGGTGAGTCGCTTCAGCTCCTCCGGAAGCTCGGAGAGCTGGCGGACGAGCGGGGCGTCGACGCGTACGTCGTCGGCGGCGTCGTGCGCGATCTGATCCTGGGAGTGCCGACGTTCGATCTCGACGTCGTGGTGGAAGAACGCGGCGAGGAGTTCGCCGAGGCAGCGGCCGTTCGGCTCGGCGGGAGCGTCAAGGCGCACACGCGATTCGGGACCGCCATCATGGGCGTACCTGGCAGCGGCAAGGTCGACGTGGCCACGGCGAGGAGCGAGGTCTACGAACGCCCGGGCGCGCTCCCCGTGGTGACGCCGGGACGGATCGAGCAGGACCTCGAGCGCAGGGACTTCACCATCAACTCGATGGCGGTCAAGATCAACGCCGGGGAGTTCGGACGCCTCCTCAATCTCCACGGCGGGTACGACGACCTCACGAAACGGGGCGTCCTTCGCGTCCTGACGGAACGGAGCTTCGAGGACGACCCGACCAGGATCCTCCGGGGCGTGCGCTTCGCCGCGCGGTTCGGGTTCACGCTCGAAGCCGAGACGGAGCAGCTGCTCAGACAGGCGGTCGCCGAGGACCGCCTCACGACAGTGAGCGGGGAGAGGATCGCGAATGAGATCGTCCTGATCCTCGGGGAACCCGAACCGTGGGCACCGGTCGAGCGCCTCGCGACGTGGGGCATCCTAGACGCGATCGTCGCGAAGTGGACGGTCCCGCCGGAGGCGGAAGCGACGTTCGTGGAGATCGGACGACTCGCGAGCGACGGCCCCGCGGACGGGGGGGAGGCCGAGACCTGGCGCGTCCACTTCCTGGCGATGCTCGAGCCGGCCGACCGCAGCGTCAGGAACATGATCGTCGATCGGCTGAACGCGGGCCGGAGGATCCGGACGCTCGTCCTCGAGCTCGCACGGTTTGAGGACGAGGCTCGCGCTCTCCTGGCGAGCGACGCCCGCGTCCGCGACAGTACGCTCCATCGCACGCTCAGGAGGTACTCGCCGGAACTCCTGGAGTTCTGCCGAGCCCGCTGGCGGGGAACGCCGGTCGCCGAGCGAGTCGCCCGGTACGTCACCGAGCTGGCCCACGCCGCGACCTCCCTTGCCGGCGGCGATCTCGTGGCGCTCGGCGTCCGTCAGGGACCGGCGGTCGGGGAGATCCTCGCGAAGCTCCTCGAAGCCAGGATCGACGGGGCGGTCGCATCCAGGGAAGACGAGATCGCGCTCGCGACGAAGCTCGCGCGCGAGCTTGACGAGGGGAATAAGAGTTGATAGTTTCGCGCGACGACGAGTCGGCCACAGGCGGACCGGCGGAGGAGACCCGCGGTCCGGGAGGAGAGCCGGTCACGATGACCGATCCGGAACGGACGGAGATCACCGAGGAGCTCGACGGGCCAGAGGGGGCTCGCGAGGAGGCCCACGAGGAGACTCGTGAGGAACTCCCGCCCCGGTACGCCCGAGAAGAGACCGCCGAGCCCGAGGAGAATCCTGAAGTGGAGAACCGCGAGAAACTCCCGGAAGGGAAGCACGCTCCACTCGCGCCGCCCACGGAAGCGGGAACAGAGACGCACGTGGACGACCGCGAGGGCGGTCCCGCCCTCGTCCGTCGCCCGATCTACCGAGTGCAGCTCGAGGCCTTCGAGGGACCTCTCGATCTCCTCCTGCACCTCATCCGCGAGCACGAGATCGACATCTACGACATCCCGATCGCCACCATCACGGAGCAGTATCTCGAGTACCTCGAGTTCATGGAGACGCTCGACCTCGAGCTCGCGGGCGAGTTCCTCGAGATGGCGGCGACGCTGATCAGGATCAAGGTGCGGATGCTCCTCCCGCCGCCGATCGAGGAGGGCGAGGCCGAGGAGGATCCGCGGCAGCAGCTCGTCAGGAAGCTCGTCGAGTACAGGAAGTTCAAGGAGGCGGCCCGAGCCCTCGCCGCGAAGGAAGACGAACGACGTCCGTTCTTCCAGCATGGGGTCGACATGGCCGCGTACCGGGACACCGCGGAGGACTACGACACCGGGGAGTTCCTGCGAGACGTCTCGCTCTTCGATCTCGTGGACGGGCTCCGCGAAGTCCTCTCGCGCGTGCCACAGCGGATCGACGTCCACGCGGTCGACATGGAGCAGGTCACGGTCGAGGAGGAGATGGACCGCATCAGGTCCGTCCTCGGCAAGCGCGGCTCCGCGGCGTTCGCGGAGCTCTTCGAGGAGAAGGCCACGCGCCTCCAGATCGTCACTACCTTCATCGCGCTCCTCGAGCTCGTCAGGCTCGGAGTGCTCGAGGCGGTACAGAAGCGCACCTTCGGCGAGATCCAGTTGAGCCTCAAGACGGAGGAGCAGCAGTGACAGAACAGAAGCTCTTGAGAGCCGTCGAGGCCGTGCTCTTCGCGGCCGACACGCCCGTCACGACCGACAGGCTCTGTGACATCCTGGAGGACGCCAAGAGAGGCGAAGTCAAGAAGGCGCTCCAGGCTCTGGGCGAGCACTACGAGTCCGACGGCCACTCCTTCATGCTCACCGAGGTGGCGGGCGGCTGGCAGCTCTACGCGCGCGCCGAGCACGCGAAGTGGGTGAAGGAGCTGCACAAGGGCCGGATTCCGTCGAAGCTCTCCCAGGCGGCTCTCGAGACGCTGGCGATCGTCGCGTACAGACAGCCGATCGTGCGCGCGGAGGTGGAGATCATCCGCGGAGTCGACTCGAGCGGCGTGCTTGCGACGCTGCTGCGCCGCGGTCTCATCGCGATCGCCGGGCGCGCGCCGGGCATGGGTCGTGCGCTGATGTACCGGTCAACCAAGGAGTTCCTGAGGTACTTCGGACTCAACTCCGTCACGGACCTCCCGCGGCTCGAGGAGTTCGCGGAGGTGCTCGGGCTGAAGCCCGAGGAGCTCGAGCTCGCCGTCGAGGGCGCGGAGGCAATGGAGAGCATGCAGGGAGCCGCCGACCTCATCGAGGAGGACCTGGCGAGCGCGGAGACGCCGGTCGGGGAGGTGCCGGAGGCGGAGCCGTCAGGTGCGGAGACGCCGGGCGCGGAAGTGCCGGAGGCCGCAGGCGTGGTCTCGACAGTCGCGACCGGGTACGACGCAGCGGAGGCGGAGGCAGACACGGGCCTCGCGGAGGATCACCTGGCCGCGGCGGCCGTGCCGAACGCCGAGATCGAGCGCGAGGCTCCGACGCCCGCCGCCGAGAAGAAGACGGACCCATCGGGCCCCGTTCCTCTTCCCGGAGTAGACGATTCGGGACCGGGGGCACCGGCGGCCGTGAACCCTCTGAAGAACGGCGTGCACCCCGTCGGAGACCGCGAGCTCCTCAAGAAGATCGATGAGACTTAACCGCTACCTGGCGCGGGCGGGAATCGCGTCGCGCCGGGGCGCGGACGACGTCATCGCGGCGGGGCGGGTCACCGTTAACGGCTCGGCCGTCACGGAACTCGGAACGGTGGTCGACCCCGAACGTGACGCCGTCGAGGTCGACGGGAACCCCGTCACTCTCCCTGAATCGCTCACCTATCTCATCCTCAACAAGCCATGCGGACACGTCGTCACAATGTCCGACCCGCAGGGGCGGCCGATCGCGACCGACCTCATCCCGAACGCGCCTCCGGGAATCGTGCCGGTCGGACGCCTCGACGCCACGAGCGACGGCCTGCTCCTCCTCACGAACGACGGCGAGCTCGCGTACCGCGTGACGCACCCGTCGTTCGAGCTCGACAAGGTCTACGAGGTCGTCGCCCGGGGCGTGCTCACGCCCTCCGAGCGAGCCGCGCTCGAGACAGGTGTCGAGCTCGACGGGAGAACGACGGCGCCCGCCAGAGTGGAGGTCCTGTCGACCGAGCACCACCTGACGCGCGCCAGGATCACGATCCACGAGGGCCGCAAGCGGCAGGTCCGACGAATGTTAGAGACCGTCGGACACCCCGTGAAGGCCCTCACGCGCGTGAGAGTCGGCCCGATCGAGCTCGGCGACCTCCGCCCGGGGTCGTCGAGGCGGCTGACGGAAGAGGAGGTCCGCACCCTGAGGGCCGCACTCGGCCTCGACGCGTCCTGAGGGACCTGCACGCCCCTCTCGCCCTGAAACGCCTTGCCATCTCTGAGCCTACCGGCTATACTGGTCAGTCAAATGTGAATGGCAGAGGACACCAACTGGGACGACCCCCAACCCCACTCCTTGTGTTCCGGCGAGGGTACCGAGCCTGATCATAGCAATCGACGGCCCGGCGGCGTCCGGCAAGAGCACCACTGCCAGACGCGTAGCCGAGCGTCTCGGTTATACGTACATCGACAGCGGCGCCATGTACAGGGCGGCCGCACTCGCCGCGCTCAGGAGTGACGTCCCTCTCGAGGATCGCGGCACGCTCGAGCGCGTCGCCGAGGAGGCGTCGATCGAACTCGAGGGCCTCGGCCGCGGCCGCGTTCTCCTGAACGACGAGGACGTGACGGAGGCGATTCGCGCGCCCGAGGTGACCGCGGCATCATCGGTGATGTCGACGGTGCCCGGCGTGCGGAGAGCACTCGTCAGGCAGCAGCGTGCGTTCGGCGAGCGCGGTAGCTGCGTGATGGAGGGACGCGACATCGGGACGGTCGTGTTCCCCGACGCGGAGCTCAAGGTGTTCCTCGTCGCCTCACTCGAGGTGAGGGCGGAGAGGAGACGGCTCGAGTTCGAGTCGCGCGGCGTCGAGGCGTCGCTCGACGACATCACGGAGGAGATCGCCGAGCGCGACCGACGCGATTCGACGAGGACGGACAGCCCCCTGCTGAGGGCCGAGGACGCCGTCGAGATCGACACGTCTTCGCTGACGATCGAGGAACAAGTGGACGCGGTGCTCCGTCTGGCGCGCAAGCGCGGGGCGGAAGAGGTTTCGCGCGGTTCGCGATCTGGACCGTGCGAGACGGGAACGGACACGTCCGGCGAGGTGTGATTGAGGCTCCATTACCGGCTCACCCGGAGCATCGTGCTCGCGTTCGCGCGGATCGTGTTCGGGTTCAGGACGCGCGGGAGCGAGAACATCCCGACCGAGGGCCCGGTGGTCGTCGCGTGCAACCACATCTCGTACTGGGACCCGGCCCTGGTCAGCGTGGGCATGCGGCGCGAAGTCCACTTCTTGGCGAAGGAAGAGCTCTTCGAGAACCGGTTTCTGGGATCGCTCATCCGCGCCCTCAACTCGATCCCCGTACCGCGGGGCGCCCTGGGCCTCGGAGCGTTCGGAGCCGCGTCGAAGGTCCTCGCCTCTGGCGGCGCCCTCGTGATCTTCCCGGAAGGCACGAGGAGCCTGACGGGGGAGCTCCGCGAGGCGAGGCCGGGCGTCGGACTCATCGCCACGCGTGCCGGAGCGCAGGTTGTGCCGGCGTACGTCACCGGCTCGGCGAACATGGGGGAGGCGGCCGCGAGGAAGCGAAAGCTCGAGGTCGCATACGGCAGCCCGATCGAGCCGGGCGAGGAGCGCACGAGCGAGGCGTACCGCGAGATCACCGACCGGATCATGGACGCGATCCGGGAGCTGAGGCGAAAGACGGAGGACGGGTGAAGATAACGGTGGCGCCGGGCGCGGGGTTCTGCTTCGGAGTCAAGAGGGCGCTGAAGATAGCGTTCGACGCCGCGCGGAAGGGCGACGGACCGATCGTGACGCTCGGGCCGATCATCCACAACCCGCAGGTCGTCGCCAGACTCGAGAATGAGGGGCTCCACGTCGTGGACAGCCTCGACTCGCTCGATCACGGAACGCTCGTCGTCCGCTCACACGGACTGCCCGCCCGCCTCCTCGAGGAGGCCGCGGCGAAGGGCCTCGCCGTCGTGGATGCGACGTGCCCGTTCGTGAAGCAAGTGCAGGACCGCGCGTCGCAGCTCGAGGCAGAGGGGTACACGGTCGTCGTCCTCGGCGAGGAGGACCACCCCGAGGTACTGTCGATGACGGGGAACCTCAAGCGGCAGGCGGTCGTGGTAGACGGCCCGTCGGGTCTCGCACAGATCGACGACGCAGCTAGGGTCGGCGTCGTCTGTCAGACGACGCAGCCGCTCAAGCACCTGAAGGCGGTCGTCGACGGGCTCCTCGAGCGGACGGGCGAGCTCAAGGTCTTCAACACCATCTGCGAGGCGACGTTCGTCCGCCAGGAGAGCACGCTCGAGCTTGCGAGCAAGGCCGACGTGATGCTCGTTGTCGGGGGAAAGAACAGCGCAAACACGAGGCGTCTGAGGGAGCTCTGCGAGGAAGCGGGCTGCGACGCCTACCACATAGAAACGAAAGACGAACTCGAGCCCACGTGGTTCGAGGGGAAGGAGCAGGTAGGAGTAACAGGAGGCGCCTCGACACCGCAGTGGATCATCGAGGAGATCGTCCAGGCGATCGAGGCTATCTAGGTACTCCGGGCGTCGGCGGGCGGATGGCCGTCCGCGACACGCCGGAGAAGGAAAGCCGCCCTTTGAGCGGCCGGGTCACAGGCTCGATAGGAGAGAACCTTCAACATGTTCGAAGACAAAGACAGAGCATTCAACCCGGAACCCCCAACCGATGACGACACGACGACGCCGGACGCAAGCGTGCCGAGCGACGCGGGATTCGGGCACAGCGAGACGCGTTCGGAGGAATCAGACGCCCTGACGACCGAAACTCCGATGACGGATTCGGCCGACGAGCCGGTGCCGGACACGGGCGGCGACGGCGCCGTTCCGGAGACCGTGCCGGATGCAGACGACGCGGGTCAGGCTACCGAGCCCGCCGTCGAGGGCGAGATGCCCGCGGCGGAAGAAGTCGTCGAGGCGAGCCCCGAGACGGCTCCCGAGACGAGTCCCGAGGCAAGTCCCGAGGAGAGCCCTGAGACGGCTCCCGAGACGAGTCCCGAGACAAGTCCCGAGGCAAGTCCCGAGACGAGTCCCGAGACGAGTCCCGAAGCGAGTCCCGAAGCAAGTCCCGAGGCGAGTCCCGAGGAGGCGCCCGCGAAGAAGCAGGCCGCGGTCGCGATCCTCATCTCCGACGAGGACCTCGACGAGATGGGGTACTCCCGCGAGGAGTATGACCAGATGGCCGAAATGTACGAGTCAACCCTCCGCTCGATCGACGAGGGTGAGCTCGTCCAGGGCATCGTCCTATCGGTCACCGACTCCGAGGTCGTGGTAGACATCGGCTTCAAGTCGGAAGGACGAATCCCGCTCGAGGAGTTCACCGAGCCCGAGGTACTCAAGCCGGGTGTCGAGGTCAGCGTTCTCCTCGAGGCGACCGAGGACCAGGACGGCGAGGTCCGCATCAGCAAGCGCAAGGCGGACTTCCTGCAGGTCTGGGACAAGATCAAACTTGCTCACGACGAGCAGCAGATCGTCGAGGGCGTACCGAAGCGCCGCATCAAGGGTGGCCTCAAGGTCGACCTCTTTGGCGTCGAGGCATTCCTCCCCGGGTCGCAGGTGGCTCTCAGGAGGATCCCGAACCTCGAGGAGCTCCTGGGCCAGGAGCTCCGATTCAGGATCCTCAAGGTCAACAAGCGCCGCCGCAACATCGTCATCTCCCGCCGCGTCGTGCTCGAGGAGGAGCGCGCGGAGAAGAAGACGGCTCTGCTGGCGGAGCTCGAGGTCGGACAGATTCGTCAGGGCGGTGTGAAGAACATCACCGACTTCGGCGCGTTCGTTGACCTCGGCGGGATCGACGGACTCCTGCACATCACCGACATGAGCTGGGGACGCATCAGGCATCCCTCCGAGCTCGTGGCGATCGGCGACGAGCTCACGGTGAAGGTGCTCTCGTTCGATCCGGAGCGCGAGCGTATCTCGCTCGGGCTCAAGCAGCTCGCGGAGTACCCGTGGGAGAACGTCGAGGAGGAGTTCCCGGTCGGGTCGCGCGTGCGCGGCAAGGTCGTCTCGATCACCGACTACGGCGCGTTCGTGGAGTTGAAGGAAGGCGTCGAGGGACTCATCCACATCTCCGAGATGTCCTGGACGCAGCACATCCGCCACCCTTCCAAGATTCTGGGAATCGGCGACATCGTCGAGATCAAGATTCTGAACGTCAACAAGGCGGATGAGAAGATCTCCCTCTCGCTCAAGCGGACGGAGTCCGATCCCTGGCAGGATCTGGACACGAAATACCCCGTCGGCACGAGGATCGAGGGTCGCGTCAGGAACCTCACGGACTTCGGCGCGTTCGTCCAGCTCGAGGAGGGAATGGACGGTCTCGTCCACATCTCCGACATGTCCTGGACGAAGAGGATCAAGCACCCCAGCGAGGTTCTGCACCGCGGCCAGAAGGTCGAGGTGATGGTGCTCGGCATCGACAAGGACCGGCACCGCATCTCACTCGGCATCAAGCAGTGCAAGGAGAACCCGTGGGCGCAACTCGCCGAGCAGTATGCGGTGGGGACTACCGTCGAGGGCAGCGTGAGCAGGATCCACAAGTCGGGCATCGTTGTCGATCTGCCTGACGATGTCGAGGGATTCGTCCCGATGTCGCACCTCGCACTGCCTGAGATCAGCAGGGTCGAAGCGCGGTTCGCACCGGGTGACGCGCTGCCGCTCGAGGTCATCGAGGTATCTCCGGACAACCGGAGGATCGTCCTTTCGGTCAAGACCCGGATGGAGCAGGAGCCCGAGGAGATGCTGGCGGAGTACGTGGCCGCGCACCAG
>JALGVN010000026.1 GCA_025774645.1 bacterium | reverse complement strand
TGCCGGACGGTCTCGACGAGGACCGTGATCGCGTACCCGGCGCCCACGAGCAGGACCGGCGCGATCGCGAGGCGGTAGCGTCCCGTGACGAAGAACGGCAGGACAGAGAGCATGAACGTCAGGCCGAACGCGACGAGGAGCCCCACTCGCCTCCGCCGCGCGAGCGCGAAGGCGATCCCGAGGAGCCCCAGAGGCGCGACGACCGCGAACGTCCGTAGTGGTTGGGGATCTCGTAGTGGTTCCAGAAGAGCGCGAGCTTCCGGCCGGTGAGCCGGAGCCACTCCCCGGGGCTCTCGCGGACGAACCGGAGCGCTTCGCCCGACCAGAACCGGGAGACCTCCCCCGCGGTAAGCTCGCGGCCGACGGTGCGCTCCGCGACCGCCTTCGACGCGATGCGGAGGTCGAACCGCATCTCGGCCGGGACGTTGAAGATGCCCGGCGACCGCGGGTTGTTGCCGATCCAGAGGTTGATGCCGCCGTTCGAGGAGACGGGGATCAGGTCGCCCTCCGCGCGGTAGTTGTGGACGGTCGCGGGCAGGATCGTGAGGCCGCACGCGACGAAGAAGATGGCCGCCGGAAGGACCCGCCGCCCGGCACCGCGGCGTCCGGCTCTCTGGCCCCGGCGCGTCGCCCGGGCCGCCCGCGGACCGCTGTTCGACCGGCCGTGCACGAAGAGCCAGACCGAACCGACCGGCGCGAAGAGAAGCAGGTTCGGCTTCCCGAGCGCGGCGAATCCCAGGAGGATGCCCGCAGCGGCCGCGCGCCCCGGACTTCCGGTCTCGACCGCGTAGAGAAGAAGGACGAGCATCGCCGTCGCGAAGGCGATCACGATCGTGATCTCGAGCGTCTCCGCGACGAAGAAGATGAACGGGACGTAGAGCGCGGCGAGGAATGCGGTCGCGAGCCCCGCCCTGCGCCCGACGGTCATGCGGCCGAGCTGCCACAGGAGGAGGACCGACGCGGATCCGATCGTGGCCTGGACGATGCGCGCGGCGTGGTAGCCGGGACCCGCGAAGCGCGCGACGATCGCGAGGAAGAACGGGTACAGGGGGCTCGAGTGGAAGTAGGCGTGCGGGGGGACGGTGTTCCCCGCGAGGATCTCCATCGCCTGCGCGTGGTACGCCGCGGGGTCCCCGGTGAGGGACGAGAAGAGCACGTGGTCGCGGACCTGAGCGAGGAAGACGAGCCGGAGGACGAGGCCGACGGCCACGAGGACCGCGACGGCGATCCGTTCGCCGCTCGACGAGCGGCCGGGCGGGTCGTAGACGGGACGCGGTCTCCGCCGGCGCCGCGCCACGCTAGAGTCCCTCCCCGATCGAGAGCGCCGCAGCGATCGTCGCGCTCTGGATGGTCACGGTGTCGTTCGTGTCGGCCGCGTATCCCCCCGCGAGTGTCACGGTGAACGGGACCGCCCGTTCCGCGCAGGCCGTCATGATCGCGCGGTCGCGCGCCGCGAGGTCCCCGATCGTGAGCGCCAGCCCGCCGAGGAGATCTCCCCGGTACGGGTCGGCGCCGGCGACGTAGAGCACAAGCTCGGGCACGAACCCGTCGAGCACCGTCTCGAGTGCGCGCGCGAGGTGGCTCAGGTAGAGTTCCCCGTCGGCGTCGTTTGGAAGTCCGATGTCGAGGCTGCTCGGCGGTTTGACGTAGGGGTAGTTCATCTTCTGGTGGATCGAGAACGTGAACACGCGGTCGTCCGACCCGAAGATCGACGCCGTGCCGTTCCCCTGATGCACGTCGCAGTCGATCACCGCGGCCCTCTTGACGAGTCCGTCCTCGAGCGCGCGCGCGACTCCCATCGCGACGTCGTTGAGGACGCAGAAGCCCTCGCCGTGGTCGGCGTACGCGTGGTGGAATCCCCCGGCGAGGTTCACGCCGACGCCCCGCTCCACGGACGATCTCACCGCGGCGATCGTCCCGCCGGCTCCCAGGAAGGCCGCCTCGACGAGCTTCTCCGAGTACGGGAGCTCGAGCGTCGCGATCTCACTCGGTGACAGCGTTCCGTTCTGGAGCTTCCCGACGTACTCGGGCGTGTGGACGAGGAGCGCGTCGTCCGCGGTCGCGGGTCCGGGTTCAGCGAAGTCGTCGGCGGCGGCGAGCCCGTCCTCGAGGAGCCGAGCGTGGATGAGCCGGTACTTCATCATCGGGAAGACGTGTCCCCCGATGTCGGCGTAGTACCGGTCCGAGTACTGCACGGTCGGTCTCACCGGGCGCGACCTCCGTCCCCGGCGCGGCCGGTCCCGGTGGCGGGCTCGGTCGTGTCGGGTGCGGCCGCGTCGGTCGGCGCCGGATGCAGGACGTCGATCTCGAAGAGAATCCACGCCGACGTGTCGCGCCCCGCGGCCACGGCCGGTTCGAAGCGCCACGTCAGGACGACGTCGGTCGCGGCGTCGAATCCCGGCAGCGGGTCGGACGGCGTCGCGGGTCCGATCTCGGCGGGACGGCCCTCGGGATCCACGAGGATCTCCACGGGAAACGGCGAGGCGACCCACGATGAGTCGCCTCCTGCCGCCGACGGGTCGGAGGCGGTCGGGGACCACGACAGGAGGACCGGCAGCGAGTCGTAGGCATCCGGCCCCGCCTCGTGCGCCGGGCTCGCGGAGATAACCTTCAAGTAGGGCGCGAGCTCGGGGATCTCCTCGAGTTCCGGATACGCGGGGAAGAGTGCCACCGAGGCGATCCGCGGATCGATCGCGAGCGCCTTCGCCTCCTCGGCGCCGGCGCTCCCCCAGACCGCGTCGGTCGAGCGGAAGAGCTCCGCCAGACGGTAGTAGGCCCTCGCCGCGTCGTCCGAGGTCGGTCCGACGAGATCTGCGTACGTGCGGTAGAGGCGCTCCGCCTCGCGGGTCTCCCCGAGGTAGTGCCGGGCGATCGCGATTCCGAACAGCGCTTCCGCATCCACGGAGGCCGGAACGTCGGCGGCCGAGAGAGCGCCGGAGGCGATCCCGTTCGCCACGCTCTCCCCTGCGAGGGCACCGAAGAGTTCGAGCGCCCGCTCGAAGTCGCCCGACCTGAGGACGGCGATCGCGAGCTCCCGACGGGCCGGGAGCCAGCCCGGCCTGAGCGTGAGAGCGCGGTCGAGGTCGTCCAGCGCCTGTTTCATGTCGCGCCCGCGCGTCGCCCTGGTCGCCCGGACGAGAAGCGCCTCGGGAGACGCAGACGCCTCCGGACCAGTCTCTTCGGCCGGCGCCGTAGCCGGGACGACCGCCACTGCGACCGCGAGCGCGGCGGCCATTGCGAGGCCCGCGGACAGCCGGGAAAGCGTCACAGAACACCCTCCAGAAAGGCCTGAGAGCCCGAAATGCGCTCTCTGAGAGGCTTTCTTCGTCGGTCTGACTCGTTGGGTTCTACCACCCTGAAACGTCTCACAAGGCCCTGAATCCGCGGAACAGAGGTATACCGCGCCGGCAACGGGACCCTTCTCAGGGCCCTGTCCTACCGCTCTCGCGGGCGTTTCCGGTCGCCGCGCCAAAGCGGCCGGCTCACGGCTCCCGCGTTCCGGGATGCTCGTATTTGGCCGGGTACACGAACCGCGCGTACTTGTCGTTGAGGAGCCCCTGCACCTGGACCAGGACGCGCCTCAGAAGCTCGTCGGGCTGGTCCCAGACGTAGAGCACCGTCCCGTCGCACTCGGGGCACGTGGCAGAGAGAGTGGCCGCGACGTGGGTGCTGTCCCCGACGGTGAGGTTCAGATCGATGACGTAGTACGGGAGCGACTCCGAGAGGAGCCCGGCGGCCCTCCCCGAGCTCTGAGCGAACTGCTCCCTGACGGCGACCACGCGCGCGTCGGTGGTTCGGCGCCCGTCTACGACCATGCCCTCGTCGGTGACCGCCGTCTCGACGGCGATGCGCACCGCGGTCAGCCGCGGCGAGTACCACGCCTCGCCTGTCATGTCGGGGGGCGGCGTCTCGGAAACGAACGTCGTCGTTCCCGCGCAGCCGCTGAGCGCGATGAGGGACAACGCGACGACGGCCGCCGCCGCGAAGGCAGGACGTGGCATCGGCTTCTCCTCTCGGTCCGTGCCCGGTCCCTAGGCCACCGTCGTCCGGACGACGGCCGGGTCGGGCGACTCCACCGTGAGCCTCTCCCCCGCATCGGCGAGCCGGCTGCGGACGACGCCCTCCGCACGCCGCACGTGCAGCCAGCCGGAAGCCGCGAGGCTCTGGTTGACCGCCTGGCGGGAGATGTCGAGGTGGGTAGCGACCTCCTGCTGGGTGTCGCTGTTCCGGATGAGGGCCACGATCTGCCGCTGCCGGTCTGTCATGGAGTCGTATCTCTCGAGGACCAGATCGATGAGCGCCCCGGTCTGCGGCTCCTCATGGGGCAGGAACACGAGCACGCGGCACTCCCGCGGGTCGGTGTCGAGGATCGACGACGACGCGCGGTCGGCCGCGGCGCCTGCGGCGATGAGAGCCCCGTCGACCGCCGGAGTCGCGGACGCCTGTCCGCCCGTCTCCGCCGCAACGGCAACGGCGCAGAACGTCGTTCTCGTCGGGCGCATGGCGGTCGCGATGCCGAGCACCGCGGCCAGCGCGGCCTCCGGAGCGGCCAGCGAGAGGAGCAGGAGACCGTCCTCGGTGACGACCGACGGGCCGGTCAGGACCCCCGGCGCGTTCGCGCCGAGTGCGGTCGCGGCCGCCCTCAGGCGGTCCACCGTCCCCGGATCTGAGAGCTGACGTCCGTCGCGCGCGTGGCCTCGGGCAGCGAGCGTCACGGCGCACCTGGTAGCATCCATGTGGCGATCCCGTTTCTGTTGACTACTCGATGATCTTGTAGACCGTGTCGTGCTCGCGAACCTTCTCGGGCACCCTGATTCCGACGTTGTCACCCGCCTTCGCCTCGGTGATCTCGTCGTGCTCGATCTGCATCGTGGTGATCACCATCTCGAAGTCCGTCGTGTGCCCTTCGATCGAGATCCTGTCTCCCGCCTTGAGCCCGTCCGTCAGGACTATGGCGGCCACCTGGGGCTTGCCGAAGTAGTGAGAGATCCGCCCAATTTCCTTCTTGTCCATGGCGTCCTCCTTCCCCCCGTGCCCTTATCTCTCCCGCTCGACGCAGGCGTAGACGTCGTGCTCGTGCACGCTCTCGAGGTTCTCGGCCTCCACGCGGTACCACGTGATGCGGACGTCGGAGTCCAGACGCTCGGCGATGCTCCGGACGAGGTCCTCGATGAACACGGGCTTCGCGTACGCGGCCTCGAGGAGCGCGCGCTCGTCCTCCCCCCTGAGCAGGGGGAACATGGGCGCGCTCGCGCAGTCTTCCGCCAGCTCCACGAGCTCCTCGATCCAGACCTGTCCGTTGAACCTCACGGAGACCGCCACGTGGCCGCGCTGGCTGTGCGCGGGTCCGCCTGTGAGCTCGAGCGAGCACGGGCAGATGGTCATGACGGGCACCTCGACGGTGAGGACGACGTCGAAACCGGCGCCACCCGCGTCGAGCGACGCTTCGTACGACGCCTCGCACGCGAGCAGGCTCCTCTCGCCCGAGACCGGCGCGACCTTCGGCACGAAGAACGTGAACTCGGCCTCCGCTGAGGCCGACGTCGAGCCGAGCACGTCGCGGAGCGACGCGAGCAGCCGTTCGAGGTGTTCGGGGTCGAGAATCCGCTCGTCGGCCTGAAGGACCCGGATGAAGCGGCTCAGGTGCGTGCCCCGCGCGTCCTGTGAGAGCTCGCCGAAGAGGCCGAAGGTCGCCTCCGTGGTCTGGGCGCCTCCTCCACGCTCCGGCACGGTCGCCGGGTAGACGACGTTGACGACGCCGACGCGATCGAGGGCGATCTCCCTGTCGTCGTGATCGTCCTGAATGCCGGCCATCGGGGAGCCTCCGGTGACGCGGTGAGCCGGGCGTGACGCGCTCGCGCAGTGTGCGGGCCGGTCCGCGTGGCGCCGGGCCCGGCAACGGTGGCCCATCCTATTCCGAGGGGTCTTTCGGGGTCAAGCGAAAATCGTTGCTGGAGTGACTTCTGTGCGGTTATCCGATCTGCTCGATCCTGAGCGTCCGGAGACGGTTGAGCGCCGCGGCGACCTCCTGCCTCCTCGGCCTCGCGTAGGTCCCGAGCCTCCTCGGCGACAGTGCGTCCAGACCGCCTTCGTCGAACTCGCGCTCGAGCCGGTCGAGGATCTCCGCGACCGTGGTCTTCCCGTCCATGAACCGCTTCATCATCAGGACGAGCGAGTCTCCGATCGCCCTCGTCTGGGAGACCGACACCAGCTGCTCGAGGCCCGAGAGGTCGAGCGTCGTCCGCCCGAAGAGGACGGTCGAGATCCCCTTCGCGTCGACCTTCTCCGGACGCTTCCCGCGCCTCGGATCGAGACTCCCGGGAGCGGGGGCGCGCGCCGACACGCGGCCGAAGGTCTCCCCTCCCTCGCGCGTCCGCTCGGCGGCGTGTCTCTCGGCGATCTCCATCGCCCGCTCGGTCACGTCGACCTGACGGTAGCTGTCCATCATGACGACGGTGTCAGCGACGTCGAAGTAGTCGCCGACGCCCCCGACCACCACGACCGTCGACACGCCGAGCTCGTCGTGGAGCTGGCGCACCTTGTCGATGAACGGAGTGATCGGCTCCTTGTCCTTCGCGACGAGCTCCTGCATCCGGTGGTCGCGGATCATGAAGTTCGTGGCAGACGTGTCCTCGTCGATGAGGAGGAGCGAGGTCCCGTACTCGAGCGCCTCGGCGATGTTCGCCGCCTGCGACGTGCTTCCCGACGCGTCCTCGGTCGAGAAGCTGCCGGTGTCCGCGCCGAACGGGAGGTTGGTGATGAACGGCGAGATGTCGACGCCCTGGACGCTCCGTCCGTCCTCCGCCCTGATCTTGACGGCGTCCGGGACGGTCGCGACGAGTTCCCGGCCGTCGTCCGGGACGTGATCGTAGACGCCGAGCTCGATCGCCGAGAGAAGCGTCGACTTCCCGTGGTACCCGCCTCCGACGATGAGCGTGACGCCGGCGGGCACTCCCATGCCGGTCACGCGCCCCCCGTTCGGGAGGTCGAACGACCGCCGGAGCGACTCGGGCGACACGAACGGGACCGCGCCCTTCGCCATCGGTCTCGGGTCGACGCCGCTCCGCCGAGGGAGGACGGCACCGTCGCCGACGAACGCCACCAGACCCTGCGTGCGGAGGGAGCCGCGGAGGAAGGTCTGGTCCTCGACCGTCCGCACGTGGCGCTCGAGCGCTGCGGCGTCGAGGCTCGATGCGACGAGCGCATTGCGCGCGATTCGCGGCATCTGGTCGAGGAAGATGCCGTCCGCCTGCCTTCCGAGGATGCGCCGCCCGGCCGCCGGGAGGCCCACCATGATTCGCGCCTCGACGGCGCGGCTGTCGACGTTCACCGACGTGCGCTCCAGGATCTCCTGCCCCGCGCGGTCGACCGTGACGAGTCCGCTCTTCCCGCTCCCCGCGTGCCTCGACGCGTCGTCACACGCGCGCGCGACCGCTCTCGTGAGGAAGTCGCAGAGCGCGCGGTTTCTCGCCGGCGTGTCGCGCACCCCGGTCGGGAACGCGGCGCGGTCCTGCTCGACGACGATCCTCACGCGGCTCGGCGCCGCGAACGGATCGCCCTGGACGTGATCGATGTGAAGGGTGAAGCCGGGGAAGTCGTAGCCGCCCTGGATGTCCTTGTAGGCGCGGTAGCCGCGGCCGTCGATGCGGCCCAGCGTCGCCTCGAGCTCTTCGGGCGTTCTCAGCATGGCGCCCTGCACTTCGGGGAGTGGTGGCCCGGAACGTCGCTCCCGCGGACGAGTTCGGCGCGAAGCGCCGCCTGTCTGAGTCCCGTGGGAGCGACGTTCCGGGCCGACCGGCTATCGGGGTCGGGGCCGTCGGGCTAGAGGATCTCCGTGAACTGGACGACCGCGTGGGCCGCGGCGCCGACCGAGGCCGCGGCCACGGGGACGCCCGTGAGCTCCTCGATGCGCCTGAGGTAGGCCATCGCCTCGCGAGGCAGGTCGTCGTGCTTGCGGGCGGCCGTCGTGTCGGCCTTCCAGCCGGGCATCTCCTCGTAGAGGGGCTCGACGCGCGCGAGCTCCTCGGCGCTCCTCGGGAAGCGGTCGGTCTCGCCGCCGCCGATCCTGTAGCCGACGCAGACCGGGATCGTCTCGAAGGCGTCCAGCACGTCGAGCTTCGTGATGATGAGTCGGTCGATCCCGTTGACCCCGATCGCGTATCTCAGGGCGACGATGTCGAGCCAGCCGCAGCGGCGTGGCCTCCCGGTCGTCGCTCCCCTCTCCTTCCCGCGTCCGCGGATCGTCTCACCCAGGTCGTCGATCGCTTCCGTCGGGAACGGCCCGGCTCCGACCCTCGTGATGTACGCCTTCGCCACGCCGATGACCTCTCCCAGCATCGACGGGGGCACGCCCGTTCCCGGGGCGACGCCCGCGGCCGACGTGTGCGACGACGTGACGAACGGGTAGGTTCCGAAGGAGATGTCGAGGAGCGTGCCCTGCGCGCCCTCGAAGATGACGTTCGCGCCCGAGGCGACGGTCTCGCGAATGAGCTCCGGCGTGTCCGCGAGGTGAGGCACGAGCCTTTCCGCGGCGCGCCGCATGTCGGCGACCATCGCGTCGACGTCGAGCGGTTCCGCTCCGTGCAGCTTCGTGAGGATCTCGTTCTTGCGGGCCGCGATCTTCCGCAGGCGTTCCTCGAAGTCACCGAACGACGCGAGCATCCCGATGGGGAGTCCCTCGCGCGAGTAGCGGTCGGCGTAGGCGGGCCCGATCCCCTTGCGCGTCGTCCCGATGGCGCTTCCGCCCCGGGACTCCTCCTCCGCGGCCTCGACCGCTCTGTGGTAGGGCATCACCATGTGCGCGCCGACGTCGATGAGGAAGTTCGTGCCGACCTCGATGCCCTTCGCGCGAACGCCGTCGATCTCCTCGACCAGCCCGAGGGGGTCCACGACGACCCCGAGGCCGATCACGCAGAGCACGCCCGGCACAGAGATGCCCGAGGGCAGGAGATGGAAGACGAGGGTCTCGCCGTTCACGTTCACGGTGTGCCCGGCGTTGTTGCCGCCCTGGAAGCGCACGACCATCTTGGCGTTCGTGGCCAGGCTGTTCGTGATCTTGCCCTTGCCCTCGTCGCCCCACTGCGCTCCGACAATGACGATGCTGCTCATCGATCGCTCTCTTCTGCGGGACCGTTCGTTGCGCCCGCCGCCGCGAGGTCCCTCGCCATCGCGCGGTCCTTCTCCTCGACCGAGCGCTCGAGCTCTTCCTTGAACGCCTTGAGCCGCTTCCTGAGCGACGCATCCTTGAGAGCGAGGATCTGTGTCGCGAAGATGCCGGCGTTCTTCGCCCCGTGCTTCCCGATCGACATGGTCGCCACCGGCACCCCGCCCGGCATCTGCACGGTCGAGTAGAGCGCGTCGATCCCGCGCAGGCTCCCGCCCTCCATCGGCACGCCGATCACGGGGAGCGTCGTGACGCCCGCGATCACGCCGGCCAGATGCGCAGCGAGGCCCGCCCCGACCACGACCACCTCGATCCCGTCGTCCTCGAACGACTCCGCGAGGGCGTGCGTACGCTTCGGCGACCGGTGCGCCGACGTGATGCGCGTCACGTAGGAGACGCCCAGTTTCTCGAGCATCTTCTCCGTCTCGCGCATCGTCGGGAGGTCGGAGTCGCTCCCCATCACGATCGCGACCTGCGGTCTCTCGTCTCTCTCCATGGTTGTTCGCCTCGCTCCCGTGGGGCGTGGCGCCCCCTGGGACTAGTGCCTGAAGTGCCTCAGTCCGGTGAACACCATCGCGATGTTCTTCTCGTTCGCCGCCTCGATGACCTCCTCGTCACCCTTCGACCCGCCGGGCTGGATGATGGCCGCGATCCCGGCCTCGGCCGCGGCGTCGACGGCGTCCCGCATCGGGAAGAACGCGTCCGAACCCATCACGCTTCCCTTGACCCTCTTCCCCGCTTTCCACACCGCGAGGACGCTCGCGTCGACGCGGCTCATCTGCCCCGCGCCGATGCCGACGGTCTCGGTGTCGCGCGCCAGGACGATCGCGTTCGAGCGCACGTGCTTCACGACGCGCCACGCGAAGAGGAGCGACTTCATCTCCTCGCTCGTGGGCTCGCGCTCGGTCACGACGCGGAGCTCGTCCGGCCGCACGTCCTCGATGTCGACGTCCTGGACGAGAAGCCCGCCACCGAGGAGCGAGCGCATCTGCCGCTCCGGCTTGAGGTGGATGTCGGTGAGGTCGGGGAAGTACGCGCGCACGAGCCTCCGGTTCTTCTTCGTGCGCATGAGCTCGAGCGCGTTTCTGTAGTAGTCGGGCGCGATTACGACCTCGACGAATCGCGTGTCGTGGATGAGCTTCCCGAGCTCCATGTCGACGCTCCGGTTGAGCGCGATGACGCTTCCGAACGCCGACGTCGGATCGCACGCGAGCGCCTTCTCGTAGGCCTTCGCGATCGTCGGCGCCGACGCGACCCCGCACGGCGTCGCGTGCTTGATGACGGCGGCCGCCGGCTCGGGGAACTCCCGCACGACGGCGAGCGCGGCGTCCATGTCCATGTAGTTGTTGTAGGAGAGGTCCTTGCCCGAGAGCTGCTCCGCCGTCACGACCGAGGGTTCCCTGTCGCGGGCCTTCGTGTGGTAGACGGCCGCCTTCTGGTGCGGGTTCTCGCCGTAGCGCGTGTCGGCCGTCTTCTCGTACTCGAGGTTCAGGAAGTCGGGGAAGTCGACGTGCGGGTCCGCGGCCCCGGCGAGGAACTTGTGGATCGCCCGGTCGTAGTTACGCGTCGAGGCGAACGCCTGGACGGCGAGCTTCCGGCGCGCGTCGAGCGGCACCTCGCCGTCGCCCTCCGACAGGAACTTCGTGATCAACGGATACTGCGAGGGCTCGCTGACGACGACGATGTTCTCGAAGTTCTTGGCGGCGGCTCGGAGAAGCGTGACCCCGCCGATGTCGATCTGCTCGAGCGCCTCGTCGAGCGTCGAGCCCGCGGCCGCGGCGACCTTCTCGAACGGATAGAGGTTCACGACGACCATGTCGATCGTCTCGATGCCCTCCTTCTGGAGCGTCGCGACGTGGCTCTCCTTGTTCGGTTGCGCGAGGATCGCTCCGTGGATCCGCGGGTGGAGGGTCTTCACCCTGCCGTCCAGGATCTCCGGAGCCCCTGTGAGATCCGAGACCTCGCGACACGAGACGCCTTCGGCGTTGAGGATCCTGCACGTTCCTCCCGTGGACACGATCTCGACCCCCATGTCCTGAAGGGTCCTCGAGAACTCGACCACGTCCGTCTTGTCCGAGACACTGATCAGTGCTCTCTTCACGCTCATCGGGCGTCTCTCCCATTGGCAGTTGCGGCAACACCGGTCTCAAGGACACACTCGTGCGGGTAGCTTCCGTCAAAACAAGCGACGCAGTAGTTCTTACCGGGCCGCGGGACCGAGTTCATCAGACCGTCGAACGAGAGGTAGCCCAGTGTGTCGACGCCGATGAACTCCGCGATCTCCGGCACTTCGTGGGAGGCCGCGACGAGCTCCTCCCTCGTTGGCGTGTCGATCCCGTAGAAGCACGGGAACCGGATTGGCGGAGACGCGACGCGGAGGTGGATCTCCCTGGCGCCGGCCGCGCGGATCATGCGCATGAGCTTCTGGCTCGTGGTGCCGCGGACGATCGAGTCGTCGACGACGATGACGCGGCGGCCTGCGAGCGTGTCGGCCACCGGGTTGTACTTGATTCGCACGCCGAAGTCCCGGACCGACTGCCGCGGGTGGATGAACGTCCTTCCGATGTAGTGGTTCCTGATGAGGCCGATCTCGAGCGGGATGCCCGACTCCTCGCTGTAGCCCATCGCCGCGGAGTTGCTCGAGTCGGGAACCGAGAACACGAAGTCGGCCTGCACCGGGTGCTCGAGCGCGAGATGCCTGCCGAGGTTCCTCCGGACGTGATCGACCGAGACCCCGCCCATGAACGAGTCGGGGCGCGAGAAGTAGATGTACTCGAAGATGCAGTGCGACCGCGGGTGTTCCTCGGGCGCGAGCCTGGCCGAGATCGGCTCGTCCCCGTTCAGTATGAGGATCTCGCCGGGCCTGACCTCCCGCTCGAGCTCGGCGTCGACGATGTCGAGCGCGCAGCTCTCGGACGCCACGACCCATCCCCCGCTCTTGAGCTTCCCGAAGCAGAGCGGGCGGTAGCCACGCGGGTCCCGCACGGCGACGAGCTTCCCGTCGATCATGAGCAGGAGCGAATAGGCTCCCTCGACGTCGGTCAGCGCCTCGCGCAGGACCTCCGGGATCTCGTCGACGGTGCGCGTCGAGCGCTTCGAGTAGGCGCGCGCCACGAGGTGGAGGATCGTCTCGGTGTCGGTCGTCGTTCTGAAGATCGACCCGCCGGCCTCGAGATTGGAGCGCAGACGGTCAGAGTCGACGAGGTTCCCGTTGTGGGCGGCCGCTATCGGCCCGCCCCGGAACCGGACGAGGATCGGCTGCGCGTTGTCGAGCCTGCTCTGCCCCGTCGTCGAGTAGCGGACGTGCCCGAGCGCGACGTGGCCCGGCAGGCTGTCGAGGATCGCCTCGTCGTGGAAGACGTGGTTGACCAGCCCCATCGCCTTGTGCTGGAAGGCCCTCAGGCCGTCCCACGTCACGATGCCCGCACTCTCCGGCCCCCGGTGCTGCAGGGCGTAGAGTCCGAGATAGGTGAACCTCGCGGCGTCGGGCGTGCCCGCGACCGCGAATATACCGCACTCCTCGTTCCACGCGTCCAGCAAGAGGTCTCCCCTCACGCTCCGGTGCCGTCGTGGCGCCCGCGTTCCGGCCCGAGAGAGCCCGTCGCTACGAGCTCACGCGGTCCAGGACTTCGCCGTAGGCCTCCATGAACCCGCCGAGGTCCTGGCGGAACCTGTCCTTGTCCATGATCCTGCCGCTCGAGCTGTCGTGGAAGCGGCAGGTGTCGGGCGAGATCTCGTCGCCGAGCACGAGCTCGCCGTCCTTCGTCCCGAACTCGAGCTTGAAGTCGACGAGGTCGATGCCCTTCTCCCTGAGGAAGCTCCCGAGCACGTCGTTCACCGTGAGCGCGCTCACCTTCATCGTCTCGATCTGGTCGGGCGTCGCGAGCTCGAGCGCGCGGACGTGCTCTTCGGAGAGGATCGGGTCGTGGAGCTCGTCGTCCTTGAGGTAGAACTCGACGATCGGCGGGTCGAACTTCCTCCCTTCGTCGACCCCGAGGCGTCTCACCATCGAGCCGGCGGCGATGTTCCGGACGACCACCTCGACCCGGAGCATGTCGAGCCTCTCGACGATCATCTCGGTGTCGCTGATCTCCTCGACGAAGTGCGTCCGGACTCCCGCTTCCGCGAGAAGGCGGAACAGGTGCGACGAGATCCTGTTGTTGAAGCTGCCCTTCCCCGTGACGACCTCGTGCTTCGTGCCGTCGAAGGCGGTCGCGTCGTTCTTGAACTCCTGGACCATGTGATCGGGAGAGTCGGTCTCCCAGAGGACCTTGGCCTTGCCCTCGTACAACGGCTTCGTCTTCTTCATCGGTCCGGTTCCTCCCCCGTCGGGTTCGTTCCGTCGTCGCTTGCCGTGCCCGCAATGACCTTCTCGAGCGCCGCCTCGCTGGCGGCCTCGCTGTCTTCCGCCATCTCCGTGATTCCCAGGCGCTCGAACACGCCGTCGGTCTTCTCGAGGTGCCGCTCCAGGAGGAACGCGTCGGCGAGTCCGTCGCGCCCAAGGACCTCGAGCACCTTCTCGTCCTTCTCGAGCATCTCGCGGAAGGTCGAGTGCTTCTCTCTCGCGGCCATCGCCGCCGCCTGCACGCGGTCGTAGGCCTCGTCCCTGCTGAGCCCGGCCCACACGAGCTTCGTGAGGACCGTTCCGGAGAAGAAGAGCCCCTCGGTCGCCATCAGGTTGTCGAGCATGCGCCGCGGGCGAACGTCGAGCGCCCGCACGACGCTCGTGAACTTCCGGGTCATGTAGTGCGCGAGGACCGAGCTGTCCGGGAGGATCACCCGCTCGACCGACGAGTGCGAGATGTCGCGCTCGTGCCAGAGCTCGATGTTCTCGAGACCGGCGGCAGCGTTCGATCTGAGGAGCCTCGCGAGGCCGCACATCTGTTCGCACTTGATGGGGTTCTTCTTGTGCGGCATCGCCGAGCTGCCCTTCTGCTTCTTCCCGAATCCCTCGAGGATCTCGCTCGTCTCGGTCCGCGCCAGGAGCCTGATCTCGAGCGCCTGTCTGGCGATTACGCTCCCGAGGAGAGCGAGGGCCGAGAGGTAGCGCGCGTGGCGGTCGCGGGAGACGATCTGCGAGGAGATCCCCGCGGCCCGGACGCCGAGCGCGCTCATCACGCGCGCCTCGACCCGCGGGTCGAGGTTGGCGTACGTGCCGACGGCTCCCGAGAGCTTCCCGGTGGCAGCGCTTCCGACGGCGAGCGCGAGCGTGTCGCCCGCCCGAGAGAGCTCGTCCCACCAGTACGCGAACTTGAGGCCCAGGGACATCGGCTCGGCGTGCACTCCGTGCGTTCGTCCGATGACGGGCGTCGTCCTGTGCTCGAGCGCAAGGTCGCGGACGGCCGCCGTGAGGGCGTCGAGCTCCTCGAGGATAAGCTGTCCGGCCCGCGAGATCTGGACTGCGATCGTGGTGTCGAGGATGTCCGACGACGTCATGCCGACGTGGATGTAGCGCGCGTCCTCCCCCACTTCTTCACCGACCGCCTGCAGGAACGCGATGACGTCGTGGTGCGTCTCCTCCTCGAGTTCCCTCATGCGCTCGATGGAGACCGACGCCTTCTTCTCGATCCTCTCCGCGACGTCCGCCGGGATCTTCCCGAGCTCGGCCCACGCCTTCACGGCCTCGATCTCGATCTTGACCCAGAGCGCGAGCTTCACGCGCTCGTCCCAGACGGCGGTCATCTCGGGTGTCGAGTATCTCTCGATCATGGTTGCTCCGTTGCCGCCTCGGGGCGGCGTCCTACTCCCACTCGATCGTCGAAGGCGGCTTCGAGCTGATGTCGTAGCAGACCCGGTTGACGCCGCGGACCTCGTTGATGATCCTCGCCGACATCCGCTCGAGGACCTCGTGCGGCATCGGGTACCAGTGCGCGGTCATCCCGTCGAGCGAGTGCACCGCGCGGACGGCGACGACGTGCTCGTACGTCCGCGCGTCGCCCATGACGCCGACCGTCTTGACCGGAAGGAGCACGACGAACGCCTGCCAGATGTCGTCGTAGAGCCCCGCGTTCCGGATCTCCTCCATCGCGATCGCGTCCGCCTCCTGGAGGAGAGCGACGCGCTCCGCGGTGACCTCGCCCAGGATCCGGACGGCGAGTCCGGGGCCCGGGAACGGGTGCCGTCCGAGGATGTCGGGATCGATGCCGAGCTCGGCGCCGACCCTCCTGACCTCGTCCTTGAAAAGCGTCTTCAAGGGCTCGATGAGCTTGAGGTCCATGTGCTCGGGGAGCCCGCCCACGTTGTGGTGGCTCTTGATCGTCGCGGAGGGGCCCTTGACGGAGACGCTCTCGATGACGTCGGGGTAGAGCGTTCCCTGCGCCAGGTATTCGGCGTTCCCGATCCGCTTCGCCTCTTCCTCGAAGACGCGGATGAACTCGGTGCCGATGATCTTGCGTTTCCTCTCGGGATCCTCGACGCCCTCGAGCTTCGTCAGGAACCGCTCGCGCGCGTCGACCATGTCGACCTTGAGACCGAGTCCCTTCGCGAGCCGGCCGATGACGTCGCGTTCCTCGTTCTTCCGGAGCACGCCGTTGTCGACGAAGATCGGCACCACCCGGTCGCCGACCGCGCGGTGAATGAGGACCGACATCACCGACGAGTCGACGCCGCCCGAGAGCGCGCAGACGACCGTCGAGTCGCCGACCTCGCGCCGTATCGTCTCGATGGTCTCCTCGACGAACGACTCCGGCGACCAGTTCGAGGGGATCCCCGCGATCCCGTGGACGTAGTTCTCGAGGAGCCTCTTCCCGTGCTCCGTGTGGACGACCTCCGGGTGGAACTGGAGTCCGTAGACCCGCCGCTCGTCGGAGCCGATCGACGCGATCTTCCCGTCCGAGCTTCTGCCGAGGACCTCGAACCCCGCCGGCGGCTCGACGACCTCGTCGCCGTGGCTCATCCAGACCTGGTTCGACTCCGCGAGCCCCTCGAAGATCGCGTGACCGCCCTCCGGACGGAAGCCCATCGGGCCGTACTCGTGCGTCGTTCCCCGCGCGACCCTGCCCCCGAGCGCCTCGGACATCGCCTGCATGCCGTAGCAGATGCCGAGGATCGGGACGCCCAGGTCGTAGATCGCGGGGTCGGGCTTCGGAGCGTCCTCGTCGTAAATGCTTGACGGCCCGCCCGATAGCACGATCGCGCCCGTGTTCTCGGTGATCTCAGTGGGGCTCGCGTCGAACCTCAGGACCTCCGAGTAGACTCCGCACTCGCGGATGCGCCGCGCGATCAGGTGCGTGTACTGGGACCCGAAATCGAGGATGACGACGCGGGTTCTCTTCAAGCTCCCCGTCCCTTCCATGTCTCGGTCGGCCGTCGCCGCCGCGCCGGCCGGGCCGCTTCCGTTCCGTTCGGACACGCTACCTCCACATCCCGACCTGCTGAGCCCGCTGCATGAGCTTGCCCTCCGAGCGGATCGACGGGGCGATGATGAGTTCCACCTGCTGAAGCTCGAAGATGTTCTTAGCGCCGACTGCTCCCATGCACGTCTTGAGCGCGCCGAGGAGGTTCTGGCTTCCGTCGTCGGTCCTGGCCGGGCCGACGATGATCTCCTCGAGCGTCCCCGAAGTGCCCGTCTTGACCCTCGCACCGCGCGGCAGGTTCACGTGCGGCGTTGCCATGCCCCAGTGATACCCGCGCCC
>JALGVN010000189.1 GCA_025774645.1 bacterium | reverse complement strand
GCACCAGACATGGCGGCAGCAGACACGGGGGAACCTGCACGGGATGCGTCTTCGATCCGGACACTGGCTGGTCCTGTTCCTCGCGATCGCGGTCTTCGCGCTCGTCGTCCCGGTCGCTGCCCAGGAGGAAGGCGACGGCGACGGCAGCGGCGAGGGCAGCGGCGAGGGCGAGGGCGGCGAAGCGGGCGATGGAGAGGGCGAGGGCGAGGGCGGCGAAGCGGGCGACGGAGAGGGCGATGGCGAGCCGGAGGAGGAGGACGGAGCGCCCCAGCCCGGGGACGACGACTGGGTGCCCGCGGCCGAGATGCCCTTCCAGAGGCCGGGGGGAGTGTACTCCTGGTCGCCCGAGTTCCACCCGATTTACAAACTGGCCTACCGGCAGGATCAGGATGTGAGCGAATGGCGACACAACTTCGACATGGACTACCCCCTGACGCAGAAGCTCAGGTTCACCGCGACGACGAAGATCACGACCCGAGACAACGAGGTCCTCAACCGTGAGAACCGGAACGAGAACTGGAACACAAGCCTCGACATCGCCTTCACGCCCGCCATCCGCACGGGTGTGAGGTACACGCGAACAGTGCAGCGGGACGCGCGGAACCAGGGCCTGCCCAACGAGGTGACGAGCTTCAGGGAGAGGGACAACTTCGACCTCACGGCGAACTACTCGAAGACCTACATGAACCGCATCAACCTGAAGCTCGCAGCGACGACGGGCATCGAGAAGAATCACTATTCCGACATTCGAAGCAGCGGCGCGCGGCAGACGGTGAACGCCGGCGTTGGCTACGAGGTCTTCCCCGGGCTCACGACGGACTTCGACTACTCCGGATCCCATTCGCTCCTCGACGCGAACCAGGCGGGCGCGCGGAGCACCAACGAGTCGTTCGCGCACAACCTCGGAGGGCGGATCCGCTACGAATGGAACGCGCATATCCTCAACGCCGATCTCAGGCGGGCCTCCTCGGAGTCGCAGTATCCGAAGAACCAGGAGACGGAGACGAGGGGCTCCACGAACGACGGGGCCGCCGTCGACGCGACGATCATGCTCATGCCGAATCTCGAGACGAGGCTCGCCTACTCGTACGACCGGACGACGAACCTCTACGCGATCGAGTCGACGAAGGACAGCGACCTCGCGACCCGCGGGGTGACGGCGAAACTGGGCTACGGACTCGGCGACGCGCGCTTCGCGGTCGACCTCAAGTCGGAGAGGAAGAGAAACAACTACTTCGATTTCCAGACCGGAGACGTCTTCACGAACTCCCTGTCCGCCAGCTACATGCACGCGGTCGGCGCGCGGCTCGACCTCGAGGCTCGCGCCAGGATGAGTCTGCTGTCCCTCCACTACGACGACATCGTGGCGAACGACCAGGACCGCGACCTCTATGACAGAGAGCTGACGATGCGCGTTGAGTACAAGCCGAGCAATCCTCTGGCAACGGGGCTCACCGTCAGAATCAGGGAAGACCAGCTCATCTACATCCGCACGAGCCGGTCCGGCGACAACAAGCAGACCCAGACGTACTCCATTCAGCCCTACATCAGGTACTCGTTCTCGCCCGAGGTCGCAGTCCGCCAGAGGTACGAGCTTTCGGCGGACTACACGTTCTACACGTACGACACCGATTCGAACTTCCTCATCCGGAACTTCGGTGTGACCACCGGTCTGGATTGGGAGCCGATCGACGGGCTCAGGCTCGCCCTGAACCACACCTACAGGGGACAGGACGAGGGGTCCTACACGCCCGACGCGGACGGGGTCGAGCGATACGGCAGGAACAGCGAGCGGAACGACAACAGGGTGGACATTGCCCTGAGATACCGGATGTTCGGGCTCGTCGGTCTTGAAGTTCGGCAGGAGTTCTCCGTCCAAAAGAGGTACAGGTATCAGGATGGAGAGAAGCTCCCTTCCTCCACGAAGTACGACACGAGCATCACCGGGAGGGCGGTCGCCGATCACACGTGGGACAGCGGAACAGAGTTCTCGTTCTCGGTCGCTCGCACGCACCGGGACGCCACCAACATCGTGGAGCGGCAGCGCGAGGTGTGGGACATCGTCGTGGAACTTAGCAAGACCTTCTAGTTGAATGGAGACCGTAGGATGAGATCGCGACGGATCGTTCTGGTTCTGGGGCTCTTCGCACTCGCGCTTCTCCTGCAGGGGGGGTGTATCTTCGAGCCGCGCCAGCCGGATGGCCCGCCCGACACGAGTGAGACCCCGTGGGAACCGCCCTTCACGACGACGATCGTGCTCGCGAACCTGAAGTCGGCCTTCGAGTACGAGAACTCGAGCAACTACCGGGGCTGCTTCGCGGATTCGTACCGGTTCCATGTCGATCCCCAGGACTCGCTGGACGCCGGCGACGAGGGGTACGAGCGGTACGCCAACTGGGTCCTGGCGGACGAGGAGCACGCCGCCATCGGGATGTTCAACGACGCCGCGACGAGCAACCTGACGTTCTCGAACATCTGGCCCCCCGACGAGACGCTCGAGATTACGTACCGCGAGGAGATCTACACGCTCACCATCGCGTGGGGCTCAGGTGCACACGTGAATGAGGAGATCGTCTACAAGGGCGTCGCGAGGATGCACATGAGACGCGACAACACCGGGAGGTGGGCGATCTTCCGGTGGGTCGACCGCCGGGTGGCCGATCCCGGCCTGGCCGAGACGTGGGGCGTGCTTCGCGGAGACTACCGAGGCTAATCTGTTGACTGGTAATTGGTTAAGAAGTTCCCCTGGCGATGCTCCGCTCGGGAGCTGCAACCAGCCACGGGCACAGGAATTGCACCGTTTCCACAAGTTGGCAGGGCCCCTGGTCGGCAGACGCGTCCGAGGGGGCGTGTCCCGGCATCTGAACGATCCCTGCCAGCGGCTTGACCGAGGCCATTCTTCTTGATATAATGAGTATCTGTGTGAGTGAGGCCACAGGAGGGTGGGGTATACCATGACGCGTCGACACACGCGAATTCTGACGATGCTGCTGGCCTTGGGGCTGATTCTCACCATGGCCGGAGGCTGCTCGAACCCGTTCGCTCCGCCTGGCGGTGGCGGCGGCGGCGGCGGCGGAGAGGCGAGCTACCGGGACCGGTTGAGCCCGACCGACGCGCTCCACAACCTCGACACCGCCTACGAGTACAAGAACGCCGACGAGTACCTGGCTTGCCTTGCCGAGGACTTCATCTTCTATACGGCCGAGGCCGACCAGAACGACCCCCAGAACCCGCTGCCCGAGGACTGGGACAAGCAGATTGAGCGGGGGATCCACGAGAACATGTTCGGCGACGAAACGGACGTGGACCGGATCACGCTCACGCTCACCAACCAGAGCATCGACTACAACTCGGGAGCGGACCCGCTCGATCCGTCCGACGACACCTATGCGTACGTTGAGGCGGTCGACCTGAGGGTCTACATTCCGATCCCGGGCGACGACCTCATCCTGCTGGCGACAGCCAACAACATGTTCGTCTTCGGAGTCGATCCGAACGAGGTCGGCCCGAATGGTGAGACGCTCTGGGAAGTGAAGGAGTGGCACGATCTGGACGAACGCAGCGGCAGCCTGGTTTCGGAGGGTTCGACGGCTGAGTCCACGTCGGTCGGACGCCTGAAGGCGGGATTCCTCGAGTAGACGCGCACCATCGAACGCGAATCCGGGGGGGGTGCGTGATCGCCCCCCTCTTTCTATTGAGGGCCGGCTGCCCCGTGGACGGCTCGCGGCCGGGGGCACGGTCGGCTCCGGGAGGACTGAGCCACTAGCCAGTTGAAGAAAGCTGTGTTTGGTGCGTCTGTACATCCGTGGGTGTCTGGCATAGGCTTCGCGCTCGCTCGCATGGTACGATGCGGCCGGGGCCGAGGATCGCCGGGGAGATTGACGGTGTTCCCGGCTACCATCCGCAGCGAGCGTTGACTGTGAGTGAGGAACGACGGGGGTGATGTCGCAGATGGAGCGGACTCTCAATCGAACCACGATGCTCGTTCTCGTGTTGGCTCTCGGGGTCTGGGGTCTCAGCGGGTGCACGAACCCATTCGCGCCGCCTCCAGGTCCTCCTGAAGATCCGGAGCCACCTCCGGAGCGGACGAATCCGGAGAACGTGCTGGAGGTCCTGAGGCGGTCCTACGTGGACATGAGCGCGCAGGACTACCTCGACTGCTTGGCTGAGGAGTTCATCTTCTACACTGCCGAGGCGGACCAGAACGACCCCAACAACCCGCTGCCCGAGGACTGGGGCAAGCAGATGGAGCGGGTGATTCACGAGAACATGTTCGCCGACGACACGGACGTGGACAACATCACACTCACGCTCACCAACCAGAGCATCGACTTCGACCCAGGGGCGGACCCGCTGGATCCCGCCGACGATACCTATGGGTACGTGGAGGGAGTCGACCTCAGAGTCAACATCCCAATCGAGGGCGGCGACTATCTGACTCTCCTCGCGACGGCCAACAACAAGTTCGTCTTCCAGGTCGACCCGAACGAAGTGAGTTCAGAGGGCGAGATCCTCTGGGAGATCATCGAGTGGCACGACTTGGACGAACGCAGCGGCGACCCGATTCAGGAAGGTCCGACGATCGAGGTGGCATCCGTCGGACGCATCAAGACGCAGTCGCTCGAGTAGCACCACATTGCGAGACTTGAGTCTGAGGGGGACGGGAGACCGTCCCCCTCTCTCTGTCCGGGCGTCCGGCACTCCCCGTGCCGGTGTCGGGGGGCGAAGACCTCCGGCTGCGGTTGACTGCCCGGCCGTGCACCCATAGAATGCGAGTCGTCGGGTTGCCGCGTGTCGTCCGAGAGGCGAGAGGGAGACTTGGTGGCGAAGAAGAAGAGCAGACGCAAGCGGAGGCGGGGCCGCCGGGCCGGGTTCTGGATGCTCGCGCGGGTCTGGCTTCTGTCTGCCGCTCTCGTGGTGGTGCTCCTCCTCATCATATGGGAGATCGCCG
>JALGVN010000188.1 GCA_025774645.1 bacterium | reverse complement strand
CGACCCCCATCGTGGATGCGAAGACCGCTATGAAGAGGACGACGTAGACGCGTCTGTACACGGTCGAATCCTGTGGGAGCCGGCGAGACGAGACGCGGTGCGCCGCGTCGCGCGCCTAGACGAACAGATCGGTCAGCGCGAACTCGTTCACGTCGAAGAGACCCTTGTCGGTGACCTTGAGCTCCGGGATGACCGGGAGCGCGAGGAACGACATGGTCATGAACGGATCGGCGAGCTTCGAACCCAGCCGTCTCGCCGCTCTTCTCACCTTGTCGAGCCCCTCGACGACCTCCGGGAGCGTTCCCTCGGACATGAGCCCGGCGATCGGCAGGGGCAGCCCGGCGATCAGCTTCCCGTCACGGACGACGGCGAGCCCGCCCCGCATCTTCGAGATCTCGACCACGGCCGCCATCATGTCCTCGCTCGAGGTCCCGACGACGACGATGTTGTGTGAGTCGTGAGCGACCGAGCTCGCGATGGCGCCCTTCTTGAGACCGAACCCCCTCACGATGCCGTGTCCGATGTTCTCGCTCGCGAGGTGCCGCTCGACGACGGCGAGCGGAAGCAGGTCGCGTTCGGTGTCGGCGACGACGCGCCCGTCCTCGACCTTCGCCGTGGCGACGCTCGCCTTCGTCACGATCTGGTCCGGCACGAGGTCGATGACCTTGATCCGCTTCCCCTTCGCGGGAATGTCGAAGTCCTCGGGCGCGAGCCACTTGATGTTGATCGAGCTCCGAAGAGTGATCTCCGGCATGCGGGGTCTCGGCACGACCATTTCCCCGTTCTCGGCCACCACCTTCCCGCTCTTCAGGACCATCTTCACGTTGAACCGCTTCAGGCTGTCAACGACGACGAGGTCGGCCGCGTACCCGGGCGCGATGGCGCCGAGGTCTTTGAGACCGAAGTACTGCGCCGTGTTGATCGTCGCGAGCCTGATGGCGGACACCGGGTCGAGGCCCTCCTTGATCGCCATCTTGACCATGTGGTCGATGTGGCCCTTTTCGAGAAGGTCCTTCGGGTGTCGGTCGTCGGTGACGAAGAAGCAGCGCGAGAGGTTCTCGCACGTGACGGCCGGCAGGAGGTCACGCAGGTTCTTCGTGACCGACCCCTCCCGGATCATGATGTACATGCCCAGCCTGAGCTTCTCCATGACCTCGTCGATCGACGTGCTCTCGTGGTCCGACGTCACTCCGACCGCGACGTAGGCGTTGAGATCCTTGCCCGTGAGCCCGGGAGCGTGACCGTCGATCCTCTTCGACTTGTCCTCCGTCATCGAGATCTTGTCGAGGAGCCCCTCGTCCTCGCGCAGGACGCCGGGGTAGTTCATCACTTCCCCGAGGCCGAGAACCCACTTCTCCCGGAGCAGCGGGTAGAGGTCGAACCCACGGAGGTTCGCGCCGCTCGTCTCGAAGCTCGTGGCCGGGACGCACGACGACAGCATGACGAAGATGTTGACCGGGCTGTACTTGCTCGAGTTCAGGATGTAGTGGATGCCTTCGAGGCCGTGGACGTTCGCGATCTCGTGTGGATCGCAGACGACGGACGTCGTGCCGCGCGGCACGACCGACCGGGCGAACTCCTGGACCTTCACCATCGTGCTCTCGACGTGCATGTGGCCGTCGATCAGGCCCGGCAGCACGAACGCCCGACCGAGGTCCATCTCCGTCTTGCCGCTGTACTCCCCGATCCCGACGATCCGCTCCCCCCAGATGGCGATGTCGGCCGGGTAGACCTCGGCCGAGAAGACGTTCACGACACGCGCGTTCTTGAGAACGAGCTCGGGCTGAATCTGTCCCCTCGCCGCCCTGATGATCTTCGTCAGTCTCTCTTTCATGGCATCGCTCCGGTTACGCCGCAGTCTCCTGCCTCGTGATCCGTGTCCCCGTCTCGCCGTCGAGCGCGCGCCCGATCGACTCGGGGTCCGTGATGATGACCTCCCGCCCGCCGCCCTCGAGGAACGCTATCCCGGCGAGAATCTTGGGACCCATGCTCCCCCCCGGGAAGTGCCCTTCCTCATAGAAGTGCCCTTCCTCATAGTAGCGACGCGCGCTCTCGATCGTAAGCTCGCGGAGCCACGTCTGATTCTCCTCTCCGAAGTTGAGCGCGACGCGCTCGACGTCGGTCGAGATGATCAGGAGCTCGGCTCCGATGTCGTTCGCGAGGAGACGCGAGGCGTGGTCCTTGTCGATCACGGCCTCCACACCCTTGAGCCCGCCGTCCTGCTCGATCACGGGGATGCCGCCTCCCCCGACTCCGATGACGACGCATCCCGCGGCGAGGAGGGCCTTGATCGCGTCGGCCTCGACAACGCGTTCCGGCATGGGCGAAGGCACCACGCGCCGCCACCCCCGGTTCGCGTCCTCGATGACGTTCCACCCCTCCTCCCGTTCCTTCCGCTCCGCCTCCTCCTGCGTGTAGAACGGGCCGATCGGCTTCGACGGGTTCCGGAAGGCGTCGTCGCCCGCGTCGACGACGACCTGCGTGACGACGGTGGCGACCGTACGGTCGATTCCCCGCGCGCGGAGCTCGTCGCCGAGCACCTGCTGGATCATGTAGCCCATAGCGCCCTGCGAGTCGGCTCCGCAGGTGTCGAGCGGAAGCGGGGGAAGCACCGTCGTCGCGAGCTCGGCGCGCAGGAGAATGTTCCCCACCTGCGGTCCGTTCCCGTGAGTCACGACGACGTCGTATCCCCTCGCGATCATGTCGGCGATGTGCCGGGACGTCGTCCTCGCATTCGCGAACTGCTCGGGGATGGTACCCCGCTGCCCTGTCTTGGTGATCGAGTTCCCCCCGATCGCGACGACTGCCAGTCTCCCCATGAACTGCTGCCTCTCCTGCGATGAATGATGAACGGCCGACGCGCGGCCGCGCCGCTGCCACTGCGCGTCCTGGTCCCGCTCAGGCAGCTCCGCGCCCCCGCCCCCCGCGCGGCCCCATGCCCACGCTACGCGGGACCCATCGTGAGGGCCATGATGGCCTTCTGCGCGTGGAGCCGGTTCTCGGCCACGTCGTAGATGATCGAACGCTCGGCGTCGCACACCTCGTCGTCCGCCTCGTTCCCGCGATCGATCGGCATCGGGTGGATGAAGTACGCGTCGTTCGTGCGCTTCATCCTCTCCGACGTCGCGCACCAGTCCTGGTGCTCGGCCGAGAGCTTCACGTCGGCCTCGCGGCCCTCGGTGTAGCGGCTCGGGTGCATCCAGTGCCGCGAGTAGACCACGTCGGCGCCCTCGTAGGCCTCTTCCTGATCGTGCGTGACCTCGAACGACGCGGAGTTCTCCGCGCAGTTCGCCCTGGTCTGGTCGACGACCTCGGGATCGAGCTCGAAGCCCTCGGGATACGCGAGCCGGACGTTCATCCCGAGACGCGAGTTGATGAGGATGCTCTCCTGCACGGAACTCCACGAGCGGACCATCGGTGAGTAGCCCCAGACCTGAAGGATCGTCTTCCCGCTCGTGTCGCCCATGTGCTCGCGCAGTCCCTGGACGTCGGCCAGTCCCTGGCACGGGTGGAACTTGTCGTGCGCCATGCTCACGATCGGCACGTCCGAGATCTCGGCGAACTCCCTCAGGAAGCCGTCGCCGTCGCCGTACCCGTCGACGGAGTCCTCGAGGATCCTGATCCCGATCCCGCACGAGTACCTCGCCATCACGTTCGCCGTGTCGAGGAGAACCTCCCCACGCTGTGTCTTCGTGCGGAGCCGGAGCTTCGACGGCTCGAGGAACTGAGCGTGTCCGCCGAGCTCCGTCGCCGCGGCCTCGAAGGACTGCCGGGTCCTGAGCGAGGAGTTGTAGAACATCATCATGAACGTCCGGCCTCGGAGGATCCTCTCGTGGTCCGGGCTGAAGCGCTCACGCTTCATCTTCGCGGCGAGCTCGAGCGTCGCCTCGATCTCCGCCACGCTCCAGTCCTGCGTGCAGACGAGGTCCCGCCCCTTGAGATCAACCACCATCGCCGACACCCCCCACTCTGTCCATCGTGAGCGCCATGATCGCCTTCTGCGCGTGGAGCCTGTTCTCCGCTTCGTCGAAGACGACCGAGTGCGGGCCGTCGATGACCTCGTTCGTCACCTCGTACCCGCGGTCGCACGGAAGGCAGTGCATGTACTTGACGTCCCTGTCGGCCGGCGCGAGCTTGGCGTCGTCGCAGATCCAGTGCTTGTTCGCGTCGAAGAGTGCCTGCGTCTCCTCGAGCATCGGCTTCTCCACGATCGGCGGGATGAGGTCCTTCGACGTCCAGGCCTTCGGGTAGACGACGTGAGCCCCCTCGAACGCGGCCTCCATGTCGTTCACGATCTCGAAGCTCCCGCCGGATTCGTCCGCGCGCTTCCGCGTCGCGGCGAGAATCTCATCGTCGAGCTCGAGCCCTTCGGGATGCGCGAGGACGACGTCGCAGCCGACGGTGGCCGCCGCGATGATCGCGCTGTGTGGAACCGAGAGCGGCTTGTGGACCGACGGGCTGTACGCCCAGCTCATCACGAACTTGACGCCCTTGAACCCGCCGAAGTGCTCGCGGACGGTCATGATGTCGGCCATCCCCTGGCACGGGTGGAAAATGTCGCACTCCATGTTGATGATCGGGATGTCGGCACATCGAGCGAACTCGCGCACGATCCGGTTCGCCTTCCCGTAGATCCAGTCCACGGGGTCCCCGTAGATGCGGATCGAGATGCCGTGACCCATGCGATCGAGGACGCGAGCCACGTCCGAGACGCGCTCGGTCGAGTACGCAACCTCGTCGCCCTCGAGAGCGGGCGTGTAGATCTTCCCCGGATCCAGAAAGTGCGCGTGTCCGCCCAGCTGCGTCATCCCCGCCTCGAAGCTGTTCCTGGTCCTCAGGGACTGGTTGTAGAAGATCATGAAGAGCGTCCGGTCCTCGAGGTACTTGTGGGACGCGCCTCTCTTGAACTTCTCCTTGAGCACGTCGGCGAAGTCGAGGATCGTCTCGACCTCCTCCTTCGTGTAGTCGAGGATGGTGATGAAGTCCCTGCCCTTGAATCGCGTGTCGATCATTCATACCTCCGTGTGTGAGATCCGCGTCGGTGCGTTTCTACCGATCTTCGTCCTGAGTCAGACAGAGCTGTCTCAAAGCAGACCTGGTCAGTGCCTCGACCAGGATGCGCCGGTATTTCCCGGACGCCCGTACGTCGTCGATACAGCTCGTCCTTCTGGCTGCCAGGACCGCGACCGCGTCGATCACGGCCTCGCAGTCACCCGCGGGCCACTCGGCCTCGAAGAGACCCTCGGCGTCCCCCGCCCGGACCGGCGTCGGCGCGACCGAGCCGAGCGCGACCCGGACGAGTCCGGCCTCCGGCTCGTAGAGCGCAGCGACCGACACGATGGCGATCGCGAGGGCGTTTCTCTGCCCCGCCTTGAGATAGACGCTCCTCGCGCTCTTCGCCGGACCGTCGAAGGAGATCGCGCCGACGAGCTCGTCATCCCGGAGCACGGTCTCGCCGGGGCCGGTGAAGAAGCCCTCGAGCGGGAGACCTCCCCGGTCGCCCTCGCAGTCGTCGGCCGAGACGACCCTGACGGCCGCGTCCAGGGCGAGGAGAGCGACGGCCGCGTCGGCGGCCGGCGAAGCGTTCGCCACGTTCCCCCCGATCGTGCCGCGGGAGCGGATCTGCGGCGAGCCCACGGTCGCGCACGCGTCCGCGAGAAGCGGGACGTGTTCGTGCACGAGATCGTCGGCCGCGAGCGCTCCGTGCGTGACGAGTGCTCCGATCGTCATCTGTCCGACCGCATCGGGATCGGGCGTGAGCTCCACGCCTCCGAACTCCTCGATCCCGGCGAGGTCGATCAGCACCGCGGGCCGTTCCTCTCCCTTCCTGAGACGGACGGTGAGGTCGGTGCCGCCCGCGATCGGGGTCGCGGCTCCCGCCGCCTCGCGGAGGATCTCGGCCGCCTCAAGGGCGGTCGTCGGGAACTTCCACGTCGGCTCGTACATCGGCCGTCCCCTTCCCGTTTGCCGGGTCGGTCGGGGCCACTCCGCGACCCAGGAGGGCCTCGAGCACGGCTCCGCCGATGGAGCGGGCCTTGTCCGACACCGCGGCCGGATCGACCGCCGCCCCCCGGGGGTCGACGTCACCCGCCTTTGCGCCTGCCGAGAGCGCGACACCGTCGGCGACGAGCCCGCGGACGAGTCCCGCGACCCCCGCCCGGACCGGCCGGCCGGCGACGTGCCCCACGACGTCACCCTCGCTCACGAGGTCGCCGATCGACCTCACGGACTCGAACGTCCCGGCGATAGGCGAGCGCATCACCCGCTCGGACGTCACTCCCGCGATCTCGCCGGGGACGCCGGTGTCCGCCGCCGCGGCTCCCGTCTCGATGACGAGTCCGAGGGAGTTCCCCCGTTTCGTCTCGATGACGAGATCGACGTCGTCTCCCGCCTTGAAGCCGGGCCCGAGCCCGATCGTCACGGGCGCGTCGCCACGCCTCGTGCCGAGGTTGACCTTCGCCATCCGCGCGTCGACGACCGCATCCGGATCCATGATCCCGATCGTGCGGCCCCCCGGATCGACGACGACCGGCATCCAGCTGCCAGTCGCTCCGTCCGGGGCGTTCGTCGCTTCGTCCCGCCCGACCCCCGGCACGCCCTCAAGTTCATGCAGCTCGATCCTGCGCGCCTCGATCCCCTCGACCTCGGTCTTGCCCGAGAAGACCGCCTCGGCGAACGCCGCCGCCCGCCTGACGACGGTCGGTGACTCGGTTTCGAGGACGACCACCCGGTAGCCCGAGCGGTGGAGCCTCACGGCGACCCCGGTCCCGAGGTCGCCGCCGCCCCGCACGATGACGAGAGAGCGCGCGCTCATGTCCGGTTCACACCCTTGTCGACGCCCTTGTCCTTGAGCATCGCGGTGTCGTCGATGCCGTGCCGGACCGCGATCATCTCCGCCACGACCGACACCGCGATCTCCTCGGGCGTCTCCGCTCCTATATCGAGACCGATCGGCGCGTGGATCGTGCCGAGC
>JALGVN010000025.1 GCA_025774645.1 bacterium | reverse complement strand
AGCTTCGCGGTGCTCATCAACAACGGCGACGCGACGTTCGAGTCTCCTTACACTGTCTCGGTCGGCCCGGATCCGATGGGGATGGTCTCGCGCGACTTCGACGTGGACGGCGATTGCGACATTGCGGTTGCCATCTTCGACGATGACTCGGTCGCGGTCGTTGGCTGCAATGCTGAACCGACGGGCATCGGCGGCGGTGTGACCGAGGAGGCCATCGCGTTGCGGTTGTACCGGAATCACCCCAACCCGTTCGCATCCGAGACAGCGCTCGCGTTCGAGCTGTCCGCTCCGGCGAGGGTCGCCGTGAGGATCTACGATGTGTCGGGCAGGCTCGTGCGAACGCTGGCCGAGGGCGAGGTCCACGCGCCGGGACGGCACGAACTCACGTGGGACGGACGCGATGGTGGAGGTCACGACGTCGCGTCGGGCGTCTACCTGTGCCGCACGGAGGCCTCAGGGACCGAGCGCATGCAGCGTTTGGTACTGATCAGATAGCCGCGGCTGTTCCGCCGTCTAGCCGCCGATCGACACGAAGCGAGCCCGGGACTCCTCAGGAGTCCCGGGCTCTTCACATGCACCATCCGTTGGCTTACGATTACCTGTACAGCCCCTTGATCGCCCCCCACGTTGCGTCCCGGACCGGAGATCCCGGGCAGAACAGGGCGCCCGTGATGATGATCGAGTACGGCCCGCTGGCGAACCCGCTCGTGCCCCATCCCGTGACGGGCCCGGGCGCGCCCGGGCCGTCCGGCGCTCTTTCGACGTTGAACGGGGAGTTGGCCCAGATGAGAGCCCCGGCGGCGTCGAGGGGGTCCCAGTTGTACTGGCTCACCGCCAGGAGGTAGTTGCCCGGACCGGGAACGAACGCCCCCGTGACCGAGGACTGGAGTCCACAGCCGCCCGGGTCGTCGTCGTCGTGCGTGACGCCGAGGCCGGTCGGGTCGAACAACCAGAGTTGGGTGTCGACGGTCGTCCCGCCGCAGGTCGTCGCCACGAAGACACCCGGGTTCGGGATGTGCACGCAGTACATGTCAGCGTCGCCGCCCGTGAGCAGCGTGCCGTCGATCTGACTCAGCGTTCCGGCTCCGACGGGTATCTGGGCGGTGGCCGGCAGGTCGCCCGCGTCACCCGCTTCTGTCCACGTCTGCGCTGCGGCCGGTACTGCGGCGAGAATGACCGCGGCGCACAAAATCAGTAGCAGTCTCATCGTACGGACTCCCTTCTCTGCGCCCGCGGGGCCGGTACCGCAGCCCGCGAGCTCGCGTTTCAGAACGGATGGCGCGTTCTGGATTCGAGTGGCCGCCGATGCCGCGCCGCTGCTCTCATGCAACGCCCGCACCGTGCGGTCCCGCTCCGGCGTGAGCCTCCTCTCTTCGCCCTGCATGCGAGGGCGGTAACGTGCGGGAAATACACACATGCCGGGGCCTCCCGAGCGGGGTCCCGGCTTCATCTGTCACCCTCGCGTTGGAATGATATGAGATTGTACCACCCGTCTGAGCGGCAGTCAACCGGAATCCCTTTCACCGAGCTCCCGGGATGTTGCTGGGCGCACCCGCGAGGAGGACCCGCGCGCCCCCGGAGTCTCTTCGCGCCGTCTCGCATCCGAATACACGGACCGTAGCCAACGACGAGGCCTGCGGGCACAAAGGAGGGCAAGAATGCCCGAGCAGAAGACCGCAACTGCGATCGACGAGACGAAGATCGAGGCGCTCGGCGAGCGGATACTCGGCGAGGTCAACGCCGGAATGAGTTGTCTGAACCTGTACGTCGGACACCGCCTCGGTCTCTTCAAGGCCCTGCAGGGCGCGGGGGACGTGACGCCCGCCGACTTCATGGGTCTCACAGGATACGACGAGCGGTATCTGCGCGAGTGGCTCGAGTGCATGGCCGTCAACGGGTACGTCGCTCACAGGGCGGAGACCGACTCGTTCTCGCTTTCGGACGAGCATGCGGCCGTGCTCGCCGACGACGAGCATCCCGGTTTTGCGAGCCCGTTCGTCTGCTGGATCCCCAGCCTGGCATCGGTTCTCCCCGAACTCATGGACGCCTTCGGCTCCGGGGGAGGGGTACCGTACGAGGCCTACGGCGAGGACGCCCTCGAGGCCGTCGGCTCCGGCAACAAGGCGATGTTCGTGAACGACTACGCGGCGAAGTGGATTCCAGCAATGCCTGACGTCGAGTCCCGTCTGAAGGTCGGCGGCCGCGTTGCCGACATCGGATGCGGCATCGGGTGGTCGAGCATCTGTCTCGCGCAGGCGTTCCCGGAGATCACGATCGACGCCGTCGATTTCGACCGGGAGTCGATCTCACAGGCCCGAGCCAACGCGAAGGCGGCCGGCGTTGATGATCGCATCGCCTTCCACGCCGCGGATGCCGCGGAGGCTCCGCTCGAGGGTCCGTACGACTTCATCACTGTGTTCGAGTGCATCCACGACATGGCGCATCCCGTCGCAGCGCTCGGACGCATGCAAGCACTCGCTGCCGACGACGGCGTCGTGCTCATCGCCGACGAGGCGGTGGGGGACGGCGTGGAGGAGAATCGCCACTTCATGGGGAGAATCTGCTACAACTTCAGCGTGCTGCACTGTCTCCCGCAGGCGCGCGTGTTCCCGGACTCCGCCGCCACCGGAACGGTCATGGGTCCGCGCAAGCTCGAGGGTTACGCGAAGGACGCCGGCTTCCGTCGCATGGACATCCTGCCCGTCGAGAACCCGTTCTGGCGGTTCTACCGCCTCACGCCCTGACAGGTTCCGACCTCCGTTGCCCACGGCTCGCCGCGACGGCGGAGCCGCGCCCCGTCTCACCTTGACCCGCACCGGACGAAGCCCTACCATCCCTGTTGCCGCACGCACGCAGATAAGCCACGGCTTGACGTGCACACAGAACTGTGTCCGAAGAGAGCGGTCCGGGTCTGTCGGGGGTGTCGTTCCTGGACAGGACCCGGGTAGTTCAGGCGTTGTGTTCAGTCGCTACCGGCGGCGCGTGCGCTGCCGGAGGAGATGTGGAAGGAGGTCGCAGAGTGAACGCTCGCAGACTCGTCGCGAATCTCGGGATTCTCGTGCTCGGTTTTCTCGTGTACGCGGTCGCGTGGGGGTCAGAGAAGGTCCAGGAGTTCAAGGGCAAGATAGGCCGGACGTACGAGGAGTCCCAGGAGTGGTGGCCGGAGCCGGCGCGGGCGCCCGAGGGCTCGCCGAACGTGCTCATCATCCTCCTCGACGACACCGGCTTCGCGCACCTTGGGAGCTTCGGCGGCCTCATCGACACGCCGAACATCGACGCGCTCGCGCAGAACGGTCTCAGGTTCAACAACTTCCACACGACGGCGCTCTGTTCACCGTCGCGCGCGTGCATCATGGCCGGGCGGAACCCGCACACGATCGGCCTCGGGTCGCACTCGCTTACGGCCATGGGATTCCCGGGCTACAACGCGATGATCCCCCCGTCGATGAAATCCGTCGCCGACGTCTTCCAGGAGAACGCGTACACGAACTACGCCCTCGGGAAGTGGGACCACACGCCTCTGTATGAGGTGTCTGTGATCGGACCGTTCGACCACTGGCCGACGGCCGAGGGCTTCGACCACTTCTACGGATTCATGGCGGCGGACTGCCACCAGTTCATGCCAGTGTGGTGGACGGAACACACGCCGACCGAGCCGTGGATCGGTCGCGACGACTACCACGTGAGCACGGACATGGCCGACAAAGCCATCGAGTACGTCACGGGCCACAAGTCGGTCGACCCGGACCGGCCGTTCTTCATGTTCTGGGCGCCCGGCGCGATGCACTCGCCGCACCACGCGCCCGAGGAGTACCTCGAGAAGTACAGGGGCAGGTTCGACATGGGCTGGGACGAGGCCCGCGAGATGATCTTCGAGCGCCAGAACGAGCTCGGGATCATCCCCGAGGGCACCGATCTCACGGAGCGCACCGAGGAGATCCCTGCCTGGAACTCACTCTCCGCCGATGAGAAGAAGCTCTACGCGCGGCAGATGGAGGCCTTCGCCGCCCAGATGGATCACGTCGACATGGAGATCGGCCGGATGGTGGCCATGCTCGAGCGGATCGGTGAGTTCGAGAACACGTTCATCATGGTCACGTCGGACAACGGCGCGAGCGGCGAGGGCGGTCTCAGCGGCTCGTTCAACGAGACCTACGTCCTGAACGGCCTCCAGACGCCCTTCGATGCGAACATGGAGCACTACGACGAGTGGGGCGGTCCGGACACCTACGCGCACTTCCACGCCGGCTGGGCGCTGGCCGGGAACACGCCGTTCCAGTACTTCAAGCAGATCGTGCACCGGGGCGGCATCCAGGACCCGCTCGTCATCCACTGGCCCGCGGGGATCGAAGCGCGGGGCGAGATCCGTTCCCAGTACTGCCACATCACCGACGTGGCGCCGACGCTCCTCGAGGTCGCGGGGCTCACGTTCCTCGATGAGATCGACGGCATCCCGCAGGCGCCCTACGACGGGACCAATTTCGCCTACGCGTTCGATGACGCCGACGCTCCTACCCAGAAGAAGGTGCAGTACTACGAGATGTTCGGGAACAGGGCCGTCTGGGCCGACGGTTGGAAGGCGGTCACGATCCACGCCAACCGGATGCCCTGGGACCTGAACGCCGTCCTCCCGTTCGAGGACGACGTGTGGGAGCTCTACAACACGAACGAGGACTTCTCGGAGGCGCACAACCTCGCCGATGAATACCCCGAGAAGGTCGAGGAGTTGAAGGCGCTCTTCGACGAGCTCGCGTGGGAGAACAACATCTACCCGCTCTACGACGACATGGTCATGCGCGTCGCCCGCCAGCAGGACCGTCTCTTCGGGGGCCGGACGGAGTTCATCTACTACCACCCCGGAGCCTTCCGGATTGCCGAGAAGGCATCGGCACCCGTGAAGGACAAGGCGCACACGATCACGACCACGATCGACCTCAAGGGCGACGAGGAGGGCGTGATCGTCGCGTGCGGCGGGTTCACCGGCGGCTACGCCATGTTCATCAAGGACCACAAGCTCTACTACGCCTACAACTTCTACAACGGGGTCTACTACCTTCTGGAGTCGCTGGTGCTGCCGACGGGGCCGACGGAGCTCACGTTCGTCTTCCTCAGGACGGGTGCATTCACGGGTACGGGGGAGCTGTACGTGAACGGCGAGAAGGTCGACGAGGTCGACATGCCCCAGATGCACCTCTCGACGTTCTCGCTCTCGGAGACGTTCGACGTAGGGCAGGACACCGGGACGCCGGTCTCGGAGCTCTACGACGATCACTTCTACTTCCAGGGCGAGCTCGACAAGGTGGTCTTCACGCTCGACTAGAGCGCTCGCTAATGCACGAACGCTGGGAATGGGGCCGTCCCCTCGGGGGCGGCCCCTTGTCTTAGGATTGGGGTCGCCGCCACGGCGCCCGCGCCGGAATCGAAACTCGGGGGCCGGCATCAGACCCTGTACAGCAGTGAATGACACTTGCACGCCGTGCCTGTATGCGGCGTGCTCGGCCCCCGCGGCACAGCCGCGGACTGCGGAATGGAGGTCGATCGTGGCCTACCTCATGGTGAAGCACAAGGTGGACGACTACGGTCTTTCGACAATGCGGCCGAGATGCGGAAGAGCGGCGGGGAGCAGGGTGCACGGTTGTTCCGTTACGGCGACGACGCCGGCCAGGTGATCGTTCTGGCCGAGTGGGACACGATCGAGCGGGCGCGGAGCTACGTCAACAGCCCCGAGGTCAAGGAGGCCATGCGAGAGGCCGGGGTCACGGAGAAGCCCGAGATCTACTTCCTCGACGAGATTCCCACCGACGGCTAGCCGCGCTCTTGCGCCACAGATGATCGCTCGCCACGTCTGCAAGGGTGTGCCGGCAGGGTGATCTTCCGGTAGTATCAGGGCGCTTAGCGATGCAGATGTGCTGTGAATGGGGTCGTCTCTTCCGGGGCGGCCCCTCGTTTCCTACACGCTTCCGGGACCCCGCCGGAACCACTTTCTCTGAGGTCGCATCAGAAACCTGTAGAGACCCGAAAGACACGCTTGCCGCGGCTGGCGGCGCCTCGCAGCGTCGCCGGAAAGGAGGGGAGTCAGTGCCCTATCTGATGGTCCGGCACAGGGTTGAGGATTTCGGACGCTGGAAGGCCGCGTTCGACAGGGGCCTCGACATGAGGCACCTGGCAGATCGCCGGCCGAGCCGGCTCTTCGACGTCGACGTCGACGGGAACAACGTGGTCGTCTACTCGGAGTGGGACAGCATCGAGAGAGCCCGGAATTTCGTCGAGAGCGACGAGCTCACGGAAGCGATGCGACACGAAGGGCTCTCAGAGCGTCCCGACTTCTACTTCCTGAAAGAGGTGGCGTGGGAGGACAGGACATGACCGCCGACAACAAGACCATCGCCCGTCGTCTGTACGAGGAGTGCTTCAATAAGGGTGACCTCGGATTGGTGGACGAGATCGTCTCGGAGAGCTTCGTGTCGAGCACGCCCAATCCAGGAGGACTCCCGTCGGACCGCGAGGGCTTCAAGCAGACGGTCACCTACCTCAGGTCGGGATTCCCGGACCTCGCGATGACCGTCGACGACATGGTCGTCGAGGGCGACCTGGTTGCCGTCCGGGTGACGGCACGAGGCACGCACAAGAACGAGTTCATGGGTGTCGCCCCGACCTGGAAGCAGGTGACCATGACCGGGACGGACTTCATGCGCTTCGAGAGCGGGAAGATCGTCGAACGCTGGGGTGCGTGGGACCATCTGGGGATGATGCAGCAGCTCGGCGTGACCCCCGCCGAGGCTCCGGCAGGGAGATAGCCCCCGAGACGCATTAATGTGCAGGCCAAGAAGGTCCGCCGAGAGGCGGGCCTTTCTGTGGTGCGGGGCTTGCCGTCGGCCCTCCGGTTCACGCGGCCAACCACCGCAGTGGGCAGGGAGTCGAACGGATTGGCACGTCGCTCACCTGAAGCTTCCTACATCTGCCTGTGGTACATTGGCTCCAAGGTCACGGGCCCGGCCGAACCGCGCGGTCGTGCGGGTCTCTCTGTGCGGGAGGAGGTGAGTCCCATGCGGCTCACGGCATTGGTCGGAATCCGCTTCGCGCTCTTCCTGATCGCCGCGGCAGCCGTCTGCTCATCCGGGACAGCGACCGCGGCGCTCTCTCAGGATGACGAGTCCGCCCTCCGCGTCTGCGAGGGTGTGATCCAGTTCTTCGAACAGCACCCCGACGTGGTCTGGCCCGGCTACAGCCTTGCCGAGAGACCGTTCGTCGTCTACGTCCCGGGCAGGTGGGCGGTTCTTCTGAACCACCACGGGGAGGTCGACGGGTTCGGGCCGCCGCCCGAGGAGTGGCCCGGTCTCGGGACGAGCGTCCTCCACCACGCAGGGCAGCTCGGGAACCTCGTCGGGCAGCTCGCGTTCTACCACGAGGTGGGCGATCTGACGACCGTGGCGGTCGGTCTGCCGGGCGAGTTCTCGCTGCCCGTGGATGAAGCGGAGCGGAGGTACTTCGGCTACGTCGTCCACGAGGCGTTCCACCAGTACCAGTACGAGGTCTGGAGCGAGGTGCCCTGGGCCAGGGAGCAGCTCTATCCGATCGAGGACACGGCGAACGCCGCGCTCGCGTACCTCGAGATGCTCATTCTCCTCGACGCGCTCGACGCTCTCGAGCGTGGCGACGACGAAGGCTGCCGATCGTCAGTCGAGCGGTTCCTCTCGGTCCGCGGACACAGGTGGGAGTCGGCCGCACCGTTCGTGACGATGTACGAGCGCGGGAAGGAAGCCAGCGAGGGCTCCGCACGCTACGTCGAGCTGCTGACCCTCGAGCTCATGGGGGAGACCGAGTATGTGTCCTCCGTCGACGGGACGACGAGTCCCTTGAGAGAGGGTCTGGGCTCGGCCACGATGCTCGAGTTGCTCCGGGACGGATTCGAGGAGCGGATGGGCGACGGCTTCATCCCGACGGCCGATCTGCCGCGGAACAGGATCTACGCCGTCGGGTGCGCGCAGGGTGTCCTCCTGGACCACTACGGGATTGAGTGGAAGTCCCGCGTCGAGCGCGAGACGGAGTCGTTCGCGTACGCAGACCTCCTGCGTCGGGGGCTCGGCATCGACGAGGCCGCGCTCGTCGGCCGGTTCGTCGAGGCCATGGACCTCTACGACTACACGGGCGCTCTTGTCGCGACGGAGAGCGAGATCGGGCGCTATCTCGATGGCTACCAGGATGCGCTGCGTGAGTTCGATGGCCAGCCCGGGCGCCGCGTCTCCGTCAGTCTCGACTCGAGCGGGGTCAGCCGGTCGCGCGTGAGCAAGGGAGAGCGCTGGGTCGTGGAAAGGGGGACGCGTTCGCTCTGCACGGGCTACGAGGTGTACACGCTCGAGAAGGATGGCCTGTTCCTCCAGGTCGATAACGCGAGCCTTCTCGAGGAGAACGACTGGGAGCGTCGGCTGAAGACCGTCACGTTCTTCGTTCCGGGCAAGATGGCCGCCTTGCTCGATGGGGGGGCGACCGCTCTGCCGAGCGAAGGGGAGGTGCGGTTCGAGTCCGTGGCGATCGTCGCGGAGGGGGGCACCGTCGGCGTCACGGGTGACCGCCGGCACCTCAGTCTCGTCCTGCCCTGCGACTAGGCTCGGGCTCCGCTACCCAGCCCGTCCACGGCGAGTTCCGACCTGACACGAGCCCGTCGTTCCGATAGAATGGAGCGACGGGCTTCGTACGCACGAACGCCATCGCCGCGCTCCCCGACGGAAGGACCTCCGATGCTCTACCGGAAGATGCCAGGCACGGGTGACGAACTCTCGATCCTCGGATTCGGCTGCATGCGCCTCCCCGAGAAGGGCGGGAAGATCGACGAGGAGCGCGCGACGTGCCAGCTCCGCGACGCGATCGACCGCGGCGTGAACTACGTCGACACCGCCGTGCCGTATCACATGGGGACGAGCGAGCCGTTCGTTGGGAGGGCACTGGGGGACGGGTACCGGGAGAAGGTCTTCCTCGCGACGAAGCTCCCGCCGTGGAACACGAACGCGCCCGAGGACATGGAGCGGATCCTCGGGGAGCAGCTTGAGAAGCTCCGCACCGACCGCATCGACTACTACCTCATCCACGCTCTGAACGGGGACAGCTGGAAGAAGATGAGGGACTTCGGCGTCCGGGAGTTCCTCGACGCCGCCAAGGCGGATGGGCGGATCGCGCACGCGGGGTTCTCGTTCCACGGGTTCCTTCCCGACTTCAAGGCGATCGTCGACGCGTACGACTGGGAGTTCTGCCAGATCCAGTACAACTACCTCGACGAGAAGCACCAGGCCGGCACCGAGGGGCTCGAGTACGCGGCGGGGAAGGGGCTCGGGATCGTCGCGATGGAGGGGCTCCGCGGCGGGAACCTCGGCAAGAACGCCCCGCCGGAGGTCCAGGCGGTCTGGGACGAGGCGCCCGTGAAGCGGACGGCCGCGGAGTGGGCGCTCCGCTGGATCTGGGACCGCCCGGAGGTCCAGGTCAACCTCTCGGGTATGAACGACGAGGCGCACATCGAGGAGAACCTCCGCGTCGCGGGCGAGGCCCACCCGAACTCGCTCACGCCGGAGGAGCTCGAGCTCGTGGGGCGGGCGGCGGACGCGTTCCGCTCCATCATGAAGGCCGACTGCACCGGCTGCCAGTACTGCCTGCCGTGCCCGTCGGGCGTCAACATCCCCGGCTGCTTCGGGAGCTACAACAGCAAGTACATCTTCCGCGACAAGAAGGCGCGGTTCATCTACCTCTTCTGGTGCGGCGGTCTCATGGGCGGTCCCACCGCCCTCGCCTCGCAGTGCACCGACTGCGGGGAGTGCGTGCCGAAGTGCCCGCAGGGACTCGCCATCCCCGAGCTTCTCAAGGACGTGGCGCGCGAGTTCGACGGACCGACGCTCAAGCCCACGCTCTGGTTCATGAAGCGGATGATGTCCTTCAAGCGCTGGCGAGCGAACCGCGGACGTCATCCTGACCGCAGACAGCATTGACCAAGCCGTCCTCAGTAGCGTACACTGGCTCACACTTAAATCATAGAAGTTCGCAGCTGTCCTTAGGAGGTGTGGCCATGCGTTTCGTGCGCCTGCTGATCGTGCTCGTGCTCCTGCTCTCGGTCGTCGCGTGCACTGCCGACGCGAAGTGGAAGGAACCGCGGAAGAGCCGCTCGGGACCTGGCGAGGTCGTCACGAGAGGGGACCTCGACTGCTCGGGGGCGATCCCGATCGTCCTCGGCCAGACGATCCGGAGCAGCAACGTCGGGGCACCCACGAACGTCGACTACTACTCAACGTGTGTGGGCTGGAACGAATCGGGCGGTGAGGTCGTGTTCGAGCTGACGCTCGACGGCCCCGGGTCCCTGGACATAGGTGTCTCGCTCTGGTCCGGGGACTACCACTCCGGCCCTTGCGACCTCGACTGGTTCTTCCTGACGGTCGCCGACCCGGACAGCTGCGACGAGGCCGACTGCATCGAATACGACGACTACGGCTGGCCCATCTACAATCTGGATCCCGGCACCTACTACATCGTCGTCGACGGCTACGAGGGCGACGAGTGTGAGTTCATGCTCACGGTCTACCACATCGAACCCGTGCCGGAGTGCGGCCCGCTCGACTCCACCTGCCGCGTCTGGGACTTCAACACGAGCGACGAGGGATTCGACACCGCCCCGTGCGCCGGCGGCTTGCCAGCGTGGGACTGGGGTCCGCCCCCGCTCGGCGTTCCCGAGACGGCGTGCGGCACGCCCGTCACGAACGTCCTCGGCGCGGGGCTATCGGGCGAGTACCCGAACAACGCTGGCGAAGTGGCCGGAATCGGCCCCGTGATGATCACGGACGACTGCTACTGCCTCGAACTCTGTCACTGGTACGAAATCGAGACAGGCTATGATGGGGGAATGGTCGTCGTCACGACCGACAACGGCGTGACCTGGGACTTTGTCAGCCCGGCTCGCGGCTACGATCTCATCGGCGAGTGGGAGAACGACTGCATCGGACCGTTCCCGTGCTTCAGCAGCGAGCTCGTCTTTGACTTCATCACCGACTACTTCGATCTCTCTCCTTGGATCGGGTCCGAAGTCATCATCGGCTTCGTCTTCGGTTCGGACAGCTCTATGCGGGAGACTGGCTGGCACATAGCCCGGGCGGCCCTCGGGGGCCATGAGAGCCCGGTCGAGCACAGGAGCTGGGGCGCGATCAAGGGGCTCTACCGATAGGTCGGGCCGACGTTCTGCGCCCGGGAGCACGTGCGAATCCGGCAGGTCGCGTCGTCCCGGTCGTGAGCGGGGTTCTCGGACTCATCGAGTCCTCCGTGAGCCTGGGGGGCGAGCAGGTCGCAGGTGCAGGCGGTTCTCGTGGGCAGGTACCTCATTCGACACGGGACGCCGCGGACCCGTACCCGTGCTCCTCGCGAGCGGGCGCGTGGGGGAGACCGGAGGGAACGCCCGCGAGTGATTACTGAATTGACTCACGAACTCGGATCGGTGCAGTCGCGCATCGACCCGATCTCCGGAGACGCACTCCAGAAGGCGGTTGCGCCCTTCCCAGTCCGGGTGGTAAAATCTCACTTCACCAAACGCTCACGACATCATTGTACAAGGGCTCGCTATCGGGGAGGGCCCTCGGATTCGACGACGCACGCGCCCGAGCATCGCACGGGTGTGTCGTGGCGTCGCGGCATGGAAGGGGGGACCATGACGCACAGGTTCGGCATCGCCGCCGTCCTCGCTGTCTTCGTCGTCGTGGGGCTCGCGGGCCTCGCGCCCGCGCAGGAAGAGTCCTGCATCACCTGCCACCGTGGCTTGAGCCCGGGACAGGTCGAGGACTGGGAGGTGAGCCGTCACTCGAAGGCGCGGGTGACGTGTTCGGTCTGCCACGGCGACGCGCACGCGAGCGCCCAGGACGTCGACAAGGTGAGCTTCCCGGACGAGGCTCTGTGCGGGGAGTGTCACGAGGAACAGTTCGAGCAGTTCGGGAGGGGCAAGCACAACTTCGGCTGGACGTCGATGAACGCCATGCCCGTCACGCACCTCGAGCCTGACGTCCTCGTCGAAGGCGGTCGCGGCTGCGGCGGATGCCACAACATGGGCATCAAGACCGCGGAGCAGAGGGCTGCGCAGCTCGAGATGGGCTACCGCTACCAGACGAACTCGTGCGACGAGTGCCACACGCGGCACGCGTTCTCGAAGAAGGAAGCGACGAGCCCGCACGCCTGTCAGCAGTGCCACATGGGGTTCGACCATCCCCAGTGGGAGATGTGGGAGAGCTCGAAGCACGGCGAGCGGTGGTACGCGAAGACCACGGGCTACCTGCCCGAGGGCGCCGCGGCCCCGACGTGCCAGACCTGCCACATGGCTGACGGCGATCACGAGAACAGGACGGCCTGGGGCTTCCTCGGCGTCAGGCTGCCGATGCCCGAGGACGAGCAGTGGGCCTCGGACAGGGCGACGATCCTGAAGGCACTCGGCGTGCTCCATCCGGAGACCGGCGAGCCGACTGAGTTGATCGAAGCCGTGCAGGCCGTCGACCTGGCGCGCCTGACGGAAGAAGCGTGGCAGACCGAGCGCGACAAGATGCTCAAGACCTGCAGCAACTGCCACTCCGAGAGCTACGCCAGACAGCAGCTCGAGATGGGCGACCAGATTCTTCAGGACGCCGACCGTCTCATGGCTCAGGCCATCGACATCGTGGCCGGGTTGTACGCCGACGGCATCATCGAGAAGCCGGAGGGCTACCCGTACAACTACCCGATGCTCCTGTTCTTCAACAGGACGGGTGGCGGCGACATGGACAAGCTGTCCTACGTCGACCAGGTGCTCCTCGAGATGTACTTCAAGCACCGGATGAGGACGTTCCAGGCCTTCTTCCACGTCAACCCGGACTACGCGTACTGGTACGGATGGGCGCAGATGACGAAGGACCTGGGGGAGATCCAGGAGCTCGCGAGGACGATGCGCGCCACGCACGGCTAGCGGGTTCCTGCTGAGAAGGACCCATGGAGGGGACGGCCACACCAGGCCGTCCCCTTCTTCCTTGTGGGGCGGGTGAGCCCCTTCGGAGGCCCTTCTCCACGGGCCTACGGAAGCCCCTCAGAGCCCCACAGACGTCCTCAGAAGCTCGATAAACGCCCCGCTCGCACCGCGTGTCCAAGACGGCGTAGAAGGCATGAAGACACGCCCCTTTCCTGAGAACGCCCCGTCACGGGCTCTGCGCGGAGGAACCGTGAAAGCGACCGGCATTCTGGCAGTCGGCGTCTGTCTCGTCATCTCAGCCGGCCCCCTGGCGATCGCCCAGGGAGCGGCTCACATGGACGAAGAGACGGGCGGAGCGACAGGCCGTCCCGAGAAGATCCCTCACCGCATCCCGAAGGTCGACACTCCGGTCGAGGTCGACGGCGTTCTCGACGAGCAGGTCTGGAACGACGCGCTCGTCATGAGCGTGAACACCGAGGTCCGTCCGGGGGAGAACGTCCCCGCCCCGGTCGAGACCGACATGTACCTCGCGTTCAGCGAGACGCACTTCTACGTCGCGTTCAAGGCGCACGACCCGGACCCCTCGAAGATCCGGGCGCGCCTCTGCGATCGCGACAGGATCTGGGACGACGAGTACGTCATCATCGGCGTCGACACGTTCAACGACCAGCGGGGCTCCTTCGAGTTTGCGTGCAATCCCCTCGGGATCCAGGCCGACGTCGCGGAGGGGGTGTACGGCTCAGGGATGTCGTGGGACGCGATCTGGGACTCGGCCGGGCGGGTAACGGACGACGGGTACGTCGTGGAGATGGCGATCCCGTTCAGCTCGCTCCGGTTCCAGCGCGCCGACGGCGAGCAGGTGTGGGGTATCGACGCCGTCAGGAGCTACCCGAGGGACGTCCGCCACCACATCGGGCTCTACGCCCGCGACCGGGACGACGCCTGCTACTTCTGCCAGATGGAGAAGCTCGTCGGCTTCGCCGGGGTGACGCCCGGGCGGAACATCGAGCTCGACCCCACCGTCTCCGCCATCCGCGCTCAGGAGCGGGGAGACTTCCCCGACGGGGACTTCGAGGACACGGAGCAGAGCCAGGAGCTCGGCATTACAGGGCACTGGGGGATCACGCCGAACATCATGTTCTCGGGAGCCGTGAACCCGGATTTCTCCCAGATCGAGGCGGACGCGTTCCAGCTCGACGTGAACAGACGCTACGCCCTGTGGTACCCGGAGAGGCGTCCGTTCTTCCTGAAGGGCGCAGGCGTTTTCGAGCGCCTTTACACGAGGTCGATCGCGGACCCGCTCTGGGGGGCGAAGCTCTCCGGCAAAGAGGGGAAGAACGGGGTCGGCGCCCTCGCCGCGGAGGACGCGATTACGAACCTGATATTCCCGTCCGCCCAGGGTTCGGACGTGGTGTCGCTCGACATGAACTCGACGGCGGTTGCGCTCAGATACACGCGTGACTTCGGCGAGTCCTCGAACCTCGGGGTCATCCTCGACGGACGCTCCGGAACCGACTACTACAACCGCATGGGCGGGCTCGAGGGCGACATCTGGTTCACGAAGAGCCACGCGCTCTTCTTCCACGCGCTCGGCTCCGTGACCGACTATCCGGACTCGCTCGCGGCCGACTACGACCAGCCCGTGGACGAGTTCAACGGTTCGTCTCTCGCGTTTTCGCTCAACCAGATGACGAGCGGGCTCGACTGGTACATGAGCGGCGCCCAGCGCCACTCGGGCTTCCGTCACGACCTCGGCTACGTGTCCTCCGTCGGATACCGCGACGCGGACCTCGGTTGGGGCTACACGTGGCAGGAGGACTCGACGAACTGGTGGACGATGCTGAACGTCGGCTCCGGGTACGAGTACCAGGAGGAGACCGACGGGACCCTCATGGAGCGAGGGTTCACCTTCTGGGGGAACTACCAGGGGCAGAGGGAGTCGTTCTTCAATGTTAACGGGTGGGTCGGCGAGGACGTCTACTCCGGAGAGAAGTTCGACACGTGGAACGTCGGCTACGACACCGGCTTCTGGCCGACGGGGTCGGTCTTCCTTCTCGTCTACGGCAGGTTCGCGCAGACGATCGACTACTCGAACGTGCAGCCCGGGAGTCAGGTCAGGGTCACGCCGAACGTCGAGTGGAAGCTCGGCAAGCATCTAGCGCTCGACGTCGCGTACACCTACGAGCGCATGGACGTAGACGGCGGCAGGCTCTACACGGCGGGTCTCACGTACGCGAAGGTGATCTATCAGTTCACGAGCCGCACCTTCCTGCGGGCCATCGTCCAGCACGCCGACTACCAGTACAACCTGCGGCTCTACGACGACCCCGACCTGCTTCCGCAGGAGCAGAGCCTGGCGAGCCAGCTCCTCTTCTCGTACAAGGTCAACCCGCGGACCGTCTTCTACCTCGGGTACTCCGACGGCTACTACGGCGACAGCGAGACGGTGCTCACGCAGGCCGGGCGCACGGTCTTCGCGAAGATCGGGTACGCGTGGGTGCTCTGATGTCGCACCCGCGCGGATCAGACGAGCGGTAGCGTCCTGAGAGGCGCCCGCCCGATGAACGGGGCCACTCCATGAGGAGCGGCCCCGTCCTGCGTTCGGCTGTGCTCGGTGCTCCGACCGCGACTCGCGATGGAATCGAGTGCCCGTGCCGTGGTAGTGTTGCTGAACGTTCACCGCGCGCCGTCCAGGGGGGGACGTGCCCGACACGCGCTCCAGGATGCACACGACCACCGGCCGATGGAGACTCGGGCTCGGGCTGACGCTCGGGGCCGTCCTCATGTGGGGGCTTCTCCCGATCGCACTCAAGGCGGTCCTCCGGCAGATGGACGCGGCCACGATCTCGTGGTACCGGTTCGTCGGCGCGGCCGCGGTGCTCGCGGTGCCCGTCATGCGCTCCGGCCAGCTCGCGGATCTCTGGAGGCTCCGCGGGACGCGCCTCCTGCTCCTCGGCGCCGCGGCCTTCGCCCTCTCCGCCAACTACATCCTCTACGTCGTCGGTCTCGAGCACATGGCTCCGGGCTCCGCGCAGGTCGTCATCCAGCTCGCCCCGATGTTCATGCTCCTGGGCGGGCTCGCCGTCTTCGGCGAGCGGTTCACCCGCCGGCAGTGGACGGGGCTCGCCGCGGTCGTGGTCGGGCTCCTGCTGTTCTTCCACCGTGACCTGTGGTCGATCTTCGGGGGCCTGTCCGCGCTCACCCGCGGGCTCCTCTTCATGGTCGCCGCAGCTCTCGCGTGGGCGGTCTACGCGCTCTCCCAGAAGCAGCTCCTGAAGTCGTTCCACTCGTCGACGATCCTGTTCGTGGTCTACCTCACCGGCACGCTCGTCTTCCTGCCGGTGGCGAAGCCTGCGCAGGTTCTGGAACTCGACACCGTCGGGCTCTGGCTCCTCGCGTTCCTCGCGTTCAACACGTTCGCCGCCTACGGGTGCTTCGCCGAGGCGCTCGATCACCTCGAGGCGTCGCGCATCGGGATCGTGATCGCTCTCACCCCGATCTTCACCCTGTCGCTCGTCGCGCTCGGCGCACGCTACGTGCCGGGTATCGTCGACCCCGAGCCTCGCGATCTTCTGAGCGTCCTCGGGGCACTCTTCGTGGTCGGCGGATCGATGCTCGGCGCTCTGAGCAGGGGGAACGGGAGGCCGGGGTGACGAAGGTGAACGTGTTTCCCATCGAGTGCAAGAGCCTCATGACGAAGTCGGGGATCGGATCGATCGATTACGCGGTGAACCCGTACTTCGGATGCCAGCACGGCTGCGTCTACTGCTACGCCACGTTCATGGCGAGGTTCCGGAAGGTGCCGGGGGAGTGGGGGAGCTTCGTCGGCGTGAAGGAGAACGCGCCCGAGGTCGTCGCGAAGGAGGTCGGCCGTAGGCGTCCGGGAGTCGTCTCGTTCGGAACCGTTTGCGACGCGTACCAGCAGGTTGAGAAGCGCACCCGCATCTCTCGCGCGTGCCTCGAGGCGTTCGTCGGCGCCGAGGGGTTCGAGGTCGGCGTCCTCACGAAGTCGGATCTCGTCGTCCGGGACGCCGACGTCCTCGAGAAGCTCCCGAGTGCGGACGTCGGGTTCTCGATCACCTGTCTCGACGGCGGACTCGCGAAGCTGGTCGAGCCCGGCGCGCCTGCACCGTCCGCGCGCCTCGACGCGATGCGGGAGCTCACGGAGCGGGGGATCCCCGTGTGGGGGTTCTTCGGTCCGATCCTCCCGACGCTCACCGACTCGGAGGAGGCCATCGAGGAGGTACTGAGGGAGATGGACCGGGCGGGAGCCTCCCGCGTCCTCATCGACAGGATGAACCTCTACCCGAAGCCCTGGTCCCGGTTCAGGAAGGTGCTCGAGGGCGCGTTCCCCGAGCGGGTGCCGGCCGCCCGTGCCATCAAGGCCGATCCGGGCGGGTACGAGGTAGAACTGAGGGAGCGCGTCGAGAGGGCCGTGGCTCGTCTGGGTGTCGACGCCCAGATCTGCTTCTGAGAAGGGCCTGAAGGAGTGTGCTCAGGGCCCTGTGGGAAGCTCTCGGGGCCTTCTCGCGGTGTCCCCTGAATGAGATGAGAATAACCTGCGGCACGCCGGGTAGTGACTGTGAAGGCCGCCGATTCCGGAGAAGCTCGATGCTGAGCGACGCAGAACTTGCCATCAAGGCGAAGCACGGAGATGTCCAGGCGTTCGGCCTGCTGGTCGAGCGTTACAAGGAGCGGGCGTACATGATCGCGCTCGGGTTCCTGGGTAACCCTGACGATGCCATGGACATCTCGCAGGAGGCCTTCGTCAAGGCGTTCAAGGCGATGAAGAGGTTCAGAGAGGGACGCGAGTTCTATCCCTGGTTCTACACGATCCTCCGGAACACCTGCTTCAATCATCTCCGGAGGGCGAAGGTACGGAAGGAACGGTCTCTCGACGAGGCGCGGGAGTACGGGTTCCAGGTTCCCGACAGCGGGCCGGACCCGGCAGCGATCACCGAGCTCCGCGAGCGGAAGATGCTCGTGAGAAGGGAGCTCGAGAACCTCGTTCCGGTTCATCGAGAGATCATCCTCCTCAGGCACTTCGAATGCCTGAGCTACAAGGAGATAGCCCGGGTGCTCGACTGCCCGGTGGGCACGGTGATGTCGCGTCTGTACGCCGCACGGCGGGCGCTCCGGGCGCTTCTGGCGCCCTACCTCGACGAGGCGTCCGTTGCAGGCTCAGCTCATGAGCCCGGCGGCGGGGGACGCGGGGGCGGACGCGGTATCGCCCCGGGAGGACGACGGTGAAGTGCGGGCGATTCAGAGATCTCATGATGGCGAGCCTCGACGATGAGCTTACCCTCGAGGATCGCAGGCAGCTCGAGGAGCACCTCGAGCAGTGCCCCGACTGCAGGCAGGAGCTGGAACGGATGAAGGAGCTCACGGACCTCGTGGGCAGGATCGAACTGCCCAGGCCGTCCGAGGAGGACATGATGAAGTACTGGCCGAGCGTCTACGCGAAAGTCGAGAGGGGAGCCGGGTGGGGGCTCCTGATCATCGGAGTCGCGATCTGGGTTGCCTACGGGGTCTACCTCTTCATCACCGACCCGTCAGTCGGCGCACTCGTGAAGCTCCTGATCGCGCTCCCGATCGTTGGTGTGCTGATGCTCCTCATCAGCGTCATCCGCGAGCGGTGCATCGTAAGCAGGACCGAACGGTACAAGGAGGTTGAGCGATGATGGTCTGTACGACAGGCGACATCCCGGGGAAGAGGATCATCCGTTCGCTGGGGCTCGTAAGGGGCAACACGATCCGCGCCCGCCACATGGGGAAGGACATTCTCGCCGGCCTCAAGGGGATCGTCGGCGGCGAGATCTCCGAGTACACGAAGATGATGGCGGAGGCGCGCGAACAGGCGCTCGACCGGCTCGTGGAGGAGGCGGAGTCGAAGGGCGCGAGCGCGGTCGTGGGTCTCCGATTCACGACGGCAAGCATGATGCAGGGGGCTGCGGAGCTTCTCGCGTACGGGACGGCGGTCATCGTCGAGGACGAGTAGCCTCCTGCACTGAAATCCGCGGCGCGCTGCCTGTGGACCGCTTTCGGCGGGACGCGGTACGCGCACAAAGAAACCGGCGGCGTCATTGACGCCGCCGGTTGTTGTGTTCAGTAATCCCCCGAAGGTCGCGCTAGAAGCGGCGCCGAACGACGACCGCGAGTCCCATCAGTCCGCTCCCGAGAAGCAGCAGCGTCGACGGCTCGGGTACGGGGGGTGGGGGAGTCGCGAGGAGGCTCGGGACCAGCACGTGCTTCTCGAGCGACCCGCTCGTGGCACCGCCGCACGGATCCGAGTCACCCGGGGTGAAGCCCGCGTTCCAGACGGTGTTGATGCTCAGCCCCTTGGTGCTCCCGTTCATGGCGTAGAAGTCGCCCCAGCACGGCGCGTACTCGCTCGCGAACTCGAAGGTCGCGACCTCATCCGGCAGACTCTGGACCTCGATGCCGTAGCCTTCGGTCGGCATCTCCCTCGCCGAGAACCGGAGGTGGTGCGTCCCGACTTCGAGGGAACGGTAGTTCCCACTCGCGTTGGAGATGTCGCTCGCCATGATCTCGTAAGGAAGCTCCAGGACGAGACGCGCGGCGCCTCCTGTCGAGCTGCTGAAGCTGTAGGAGTAGTTCCAGAGACCGTCGGCGTTCTGGTTCACCGACCACTCGATCATCGTCGCGCCCGACGTGACCCACTCGCCGGTTCCGATCACACCGAAGTCTGTCGTGAGGAGGCTTCCGGTGTAGGCGGAACACGCGACGGGAAGCGACACGAGGGCGACGAGGATAGAGATGGCGGTGAGAACGGCAGTCGGACGCCGGCAAAGCTGTGTCTTCATCGTTGCTCTCCGTTCCGTGGCTGGCGCACACGCACCCAAGACTGACGGGACATCCGCGGACACATTACGTCTGCATCGTCGGGATGTCAAGAGAAATGAGCATATTCACAAGAGCTGCCCGGCGGCAAGAGCCACCGGGCAGCAAGATGTCCGTTCTGTCGAGCGCAACTACCTGCGCTTGCGGATGACGAGGGCGGTGCCCAGAAGACCGCTTCCCAGCAAGAGCAGCGTGGAGGGCTCCGGGATCGGCGGGGGTGGGTTGTGCGTGTCGGGCACGAGGATGTGGTAGTTGATCGAGCCGCCCGCGGGCGGAGCATCCGGGTCCGTGTCGTTGGCCGTGAAGCCGGCGTTCCAGGCGAGGTTCGTCCCCAGGCCCCCAGCCGTTCCGTTCTTTGCGTAGAAGTCGCCCCACATCGGCGCCCGGTCGATGTCCCACTCGGCATGCGTGACCTCACCCGCCGTCTCGTCGAGCTTGATGCCGAAGATGTCGTCGGGCATCTGCGGGTTGCCCGGCCCCGCCGTGTGGCCGCCCACGTCGATCGGCCCGATGTCCCCGCTCACGTTCATGAAGTCGTTCGCCGTCAGGCCCTTCGACGTCTCGATGATCCAGTGGCTCGTCGCGCCGACGGGGTGGCCGAAGTTGTAGTCGTAGTGCCACGTGTTGTCCTGGTTCTGGGTGACGGTCCACTCGATGTACGTCGGTCCCGTCTCGATCCAGTTGCCGCCGCCGAGGATGCCGAAGTCGGAACTCATCAGCATGCCGTAGTACGCGGAAGCTCCAACGGGAACGAGCAGCATCGACATGATGGCTGCTACCACCAATCCCGAACGCAATAGAATTCTCACGGAGGTCCCCCCTCAGTTCGTCGCGGTCCCGTGCAGGGCCACAGTTCATGTAGGCTGGATTCGCTCATGAACATACCACGTATCTTGTGATGCGTCAAGTGTTCTTCGGACTCACAAGGAAGGGGGAATGGCGCCTGTCGTGAGTATGAGTCACTAATGTCACCCTGCCCTCCCTCCGCACCGGTCCCGCCCTTGGAGACGACGTGCGGGCGGGCCTGGCCCCGCAGGCTTCCGAGCCGCACGCGGCTGGCGCAGAACGCGCCTGTCTGCTATCCTCTCGGCACTTCAGAGGGGGACGCGTGATCCTGGACAAGAGAATGCGGGTCTTCCTGGCGGCGGCCGAGGCGGGGAGCTTCAGCAGGGCCGGCCGCCAGCTCTCGCTCAGCCAGTCGGTCGTGAGCTTCCACGTCCGCGGGCTCGAGGAGGAGCTGGGGGTGAGGCTCTTCCGCCGCGAGGGCAGGACGATCTCCCTCACTCCGGAAGGCGAGATCCTCCACCGCGAGGGAAGGAAGCTCGCGCAGGCGGTGCGCGAACTCGAGGAACGCTTCGCGGCGCAGTCGGAGGCGATCGCGCAACGCATCTACCTTGCGGGCGACGCGCTGACCTGTGCGTTCACACTTCCGTGGACGCTCGCCGGATTCCGCGAGCTGCACCCCGACGTCCTCTTCAACTACCAGCACCTGGATGAGGGCGTGCTCCTCGACAAGCTCGTTCGTGGCGAACTCGACGTCGCGCTCGTCGGCCACCCGGTGAAGCACAGGAAGCTCGCGACCGAAGCGTGCTTCCAGGACGAAATCGTTCTCGTCGCCGCACCGGACGCCGTGCCCGATCGCATCGAGCTCGATGAGCTGAGCGCTCTCGCGCTCCTGTGGGCGACGAACGATCGGGGTCTCGAGACCGTGCTCTCGCGCGGGCTCGCAAACGCCGGCCTCGCCGTGAAGGACCTCAACGTCTTCATGGAGGTCGAGAACCTCGCGATCCTCAAGACGTTCGTGCGCGCGGGGGTCGGCGTGGCGTTCCTGCCGCAGCTCGCGGTCGCGGACGAACTCGCGTTCGGTCTTCTCAAGGAGGTCGAGGTCGCGGGACTCGGACTCGAGCGTACGAACTACATCGTCTACCGGAAGGAGAAGGAGCCACGCGACGTCGTGCGGAGCTTCCTCGAGTTCGTGCACGAGAGCGACTGGCAGGAGATCGCACGCGGTCGTTCCGGCGGAGGCGCGCCGAAGCGCCGCCGGTCGTAGGATCCCCATCCGCGTGAGCTGTGCGGCGACCGATTCTCCAGTTCCTTCACATCGACGGTTTCGATGGAGCGCGCACACGGCGGACGGAGGAAGCGTGGAGAGGTGACGAACAGATGGGTTCCTCGTCGGTCGTGCCGGGAAGTCGAGTCGCAGACTCATCGAATTCATAGATAGCACAACCGCTACATCATAGAAATAACCTTGACGTGACCCTCTACGGTCCTACAATGGGGTTCGGCCGGTCACGGCGAGCCCGCGGCCGGTCTTCAGCGAGAAACGCCGTGCGTCGGCAGGCGAGTGCCGACCTGAGCTTTCGTCCCTCACGAGGAATCCGCACATGAGTTCACTCGATCAGGTCATGGAGACCTACGCCGAGTCGCTCTCCATGGACGTCGACCGGGACCGTCTCCTCGGGATGATGCCGGGGATGCTCAAGTTCCTGGCCCTTCGTCCAGACCGGCGCGAGGCCATCTTCGGGATGATGCCCGGCATGATGGCGGACGCGGGCGCGACGATGGACAAGGCGCTCGTGATGGACATGATGCCCTACGTGGCCGAGGTCCTGGGCGATCACCCCGAGATCGGCGCGAAGATCATCGAAGTGATGGTCGAGATGATGGGCGTCTTCCGGATGCGAATGACCCCGGGCATGATCATGAAGATGATGCCGATCATGATGCCCTTGATGGTGCGGCACCCGAGTCTCATGCCGCCGTTCATGAAGGCGATGCCGAAGATGATGGCGGCGCCTCCGGAGCATCCGGAGCTCCGGGAGCTGGGGGAGAAGGTGGAGGAAGACCATGAGTAAGGTCCAGACGAAGCGACTCCGGCGCGAACTCTATCCCAAGCTTCGGGAACTCACGTTCGGGTTCGTGAGCGATCTCGAGAAGTGCATGCAGTGCGGAAAGTGCGTGGGCATATGCCCCGCCGCGGCGGTCACGACGTACAACTCGCGGCGGATGATCCACGACATCAAGTCCGGGAACCTCCAGGAGGTCATCGAGTCGGAGGAGCTGTGGTCGTGCTTCTTCTGCTCGGCCTGCTACGCGAGCTGCCCGCAGGACATCAACTTCCCGTTCACCGTCGCGATGCTCCGCTACGCCTCGCTCTACGCGGGATACGGCGCGGAGTACGTGAAGAAGATCATCCCCTACGCGCAGGACTACTACGCCCGCGGGCTGACGGTGCTCCAGCCTGAGAAGAACCCTCTCGTGCTCGCGAGGCGGAAGGCCAACTCCGGCACGAGCGGCGACATGGGAGACATCCGCGAGCAGATCGGGATGCCTCGCGAGAGGAAGGTCTCGGACGAGGCCCTGGCGGAGGTTCAGTTCATCTCCGACGTGAGCGGGATGACCAAGCTCATGGAGAGGATGCTCAAGACGGACGACGCGGCGCCCAAGACCCGCCAGCGAATCGAGAAGGTGGAGACGGTCAAGACGCGGGAAGGGAAGTTCGCGGGATTCCCCGAGGAGCAAGAGAATGCCTAGACCCGAGGTGATGGCGAGAATCCCCGTCGACGACGAGTACTTCCTGTTCAGGTCGTGCGTCGCGTCGAGCAAGTACCCCGGCATGGAGTCCTCGACGAAGGACGTCTTCGAGAAGATCGGCGTCGCGCTCAGGGAGTCCGACGACCAGACCTGCTGCGCCGGGTTCATCACGTTCACGTCGGTGGCGGAGGTGACGGCGACGATGCCGGCGGTGGCGAGGAACCTGTCGATCCCGGACGAGGCGGGGCTCAACACGGTGACGATGTGCAACGGGTGCTACACGTTCCTCACGGAGTTCGGGCACTTCCTGCAGAACAACCCGGCGATCCTCGGCAAGGTCAACGAGATGCTCAAGATGGTCGGCCGCGAGTACACGGGGGAGAGCCAGGTGCTGCACATGATCGACGTGCTGCCGAAGCTCCAGGACCGGATCGCCAAGCAGATCGTCCGGCCCCTCAAGGGCCTCCGGATCGCCACCCACTACGGGTGCCACTACCTCTACGGATTCAAGAAGGACGCGATCGACGACCCGTTCACGCCGACGGTGGTGGAGGACCTCCTCGAGGTGGCGGGCGCGACGCCCGTCGACTACCCCGAGGCGAGAACGTGCTGCGGGAGCGGGCTCACGCAGGTCGTCATCCACAAGGAGGAGCTGTCGCTTCCGCACATGAAGGCGAAGTTCGATTCCCTGAAGGAGGCGGAGGTCGACGCCATCGTCGTCGTCTGCCCGTACTGCCTCACGATCCTCGACCGCGGCCAGGCCAAGATGGTGGACCGCGGGATCGCCGACTACGAAGTTCCTGTCCTCTACATAACGCAGCTCCTCGGGCTCGCGATGGGGATCGACCCCGTGAAGCTCGGGCTCGGGGCGAACATAACGTCCGCGCAGAAGTTCCTGGACAAGCTCGAACGGCTCGAGAAGTCGCGGTCGACGGCCGACGCCGCGAGGGGCGGCGCGCCGAAGAGGCCGGAGGAGAAGACCACCGACGACCAGGAGGCCGCCAATGCGTAAGATCGGCGTCTTCGTCTGCCACTGCGGGACCAACATCGCGGCCATGGTCGACGTGGAGAGGGTCGTCGAGGCTTCGCGTGAGCTTCCGGAGGTCACGTACGCCGTCGACTACCTGTTCACGTGCTCGGCTCCGGGTCAGGACCAGATCAAGGACGCGATCCGCGAGCACAACCTCGACGGGGTCGTGATCGCCGCGTGCTCCCCGAGGATGCACGAGACCACCTTCCGGAACGCCGTGGCGAGCGCGGGGATGAATCCCTACCTCGTGGAGATGGCGAACATCCGGGAGCACGACTCGTGGGTGGCGACCGACCGGGACGAAGCGACCCGGAAGGCGATCGACCTCGTCAGAATGAAGGTGAAGAAGGTCGCGAAGCTCGAGCCGCTCGAGGAGATCGTCCTCCCCGTCACGAGGAAGGCGCTCGTGATCGGGGGAGGTGTAGCCGGCATCCAGGCCGCGCTCGACATCGCGAACACCGACGTCGACGTCGTCCTCGTCGAGAGGGAGCCGTCGATCGGCGGCCACATGGCCCAGTACGACAAGACGTTCCCCACGCTCGACTGCGCGTCGTGCATCCTGACGCCGCGGATGGTCGAGGCCGCCATCCACCCCAGGATCACGATCCACACCTTCAGCGAGGTCGTCGAGTCGAGCGGGTTCGTCGGCGCCTACGAGGTGAAGATCAGGAAGAAGGCGCGCTCCGTCGACCTCGTGAAGTGCACGGGGTGCGGCGACTGTCTGGAGAAGTGCCCGGTGAAGGTCCCCTCCGAGTTCGAGGCGGGGCTCGCAGACCGCGGCGCGATCTACCGGCCGTTCCCGCAGGCCATCCCGAACGTTCCGGTCATCGACCGGGAGAGCTGCACTTACTTCCTGGAGGACGGGAAGTGCGGGATCTGCCAGAAGGTCTGTCCGACCGACGCGATCGACTTCACGGTCGAGGACGAGATCATCACCGAGAAGGTCGGCGCCATCGTAGTCGCGACCGGTTTCCACTTCTACAATTCCACTTCTACAACGCCGCCAACTACACCGAGTACGGCTACGGGCGCTATCCCGACGTCATCAGCTGGCTCCAGTTCGAGCGGCTGACGAACGCGTCGGGTCCGACGAGCGGCAAGCTCGTGCGCCTTTCGAACGGCGAAGCGCCTCAGACGATCGTCTTCATCCACTGCGTCGGGTCGCGAGACCCCTCGAAGGGGTTCCCGTACTGCTCGAGGATCTGCTGCATGGCGACGGCGAAGCACGCGGTCATCGCGCGCTCGAAGCTGCCGGACGCGGAGATCTTCTCGTTCTACATCGACATCCGGGCCGCCGGGAAGGGCTACGAGGAGTTCGTCCGACGTGCGATCGAGCAGGAAGACATCGAGTTCATCAAGGGCCGGCCCGCGAGGGTCATCGAGAAGAAGGGGAAGCTCGTGGTGCGCTCCGAGGACGCGTTCTCCGGCCGTCCGATCGAGGTGGAGGCCGACCTGGTCGTCCTCACCAACGGTGCGCAGTCTCAGGACGACGCTCCCGAGCTCGCCCAGACGCTCGGCATAGGCTACGACCAGTACGGGTTCTTCAACGAACTGCACCCGAAGCTGAGGCCGGTCGAGACGAACAAGGCCGGCGTCTTCATCGCGGGCATGTGCCAGGGTCCGAAGGACATCCCCGAGTCCGTCTCGCAGGCGTCCGCCGCCGCGGTGAAGGCGCTCCAGATCCTCTCGAAGGACGAGCTTTCGCGCGAGCCGCAGGTTGCTGAGGTGAACCCGTTCCGCTGCACCGGCTGCATGGACTGCATGGAGGTCTGCTTCTACACGGCCATCGAGGAAGACGAGTTCATGCGGCGGAAGGTCGCCAAGGTCAACCCGGGCGTCTGCCAGGGCTGCGGCGCGTGCGTCGCGGCATGCATGGGCGGGGCGCTCGAGATGAAGATCTTCAACGACGAGCAGATCTACGCCGAGATCACCGGGCTCTTCGCCGTCCCGAAGGGGACGCGCGGGACCGACGGCGGGGAGGCCGCGCATGAGTAAGGAGAGAGACCGGGGCTACGATCCCACGATCGTCGGGCTCCTGTGCAACTGGTGCACCTACGCCGGCGCCGACCTCGCGGGCACGACGCGGATCAAGCACCCGCAGAACATGCGCGCGATCCGGATCCCGTGCTCGGGGAGGGTCAGCCCCCACTTCATCTTCACGTCGCTCTTCCAGGGGGCGGACGGGGTCTTCATCGGCGGCTGCCACCCGGCGGACTGCCACTACACGTCCGGCAACTACTACGCGCGGCGCCGCTTCGCGCTGATGAAGTCGCTCCTCGACTTCGTGGGTGTCGAGCCCGACCGGCTGACGCTCGAGTGGGTCTCGGCGTCGGAGGGCGACCGGTTCGCCGAGGTCGTGACGGAATTCACCGAGGGCGTGAAGGCGCTCGGGCGCCCGAACTCCCTGAAACGCGACGGTCTGGAGAGCTGAGATGATCGACCGCATTCGTAACACGGCCAGACGCTGGCTCGCGGACGGTACCGTCGACGTCTTCCTGGGGTTTCGGAAGCGTCCGGACGGCACGGTCGTCCCCGTGAGGATACGGGACGCGAGCGACGCCGACGGCACCTACTTCGGCGACGGCTGCGTCCACAACCTGATGGGCCTGGTCGACCTCAGGGGCGAGGAGAAGGTCGGCGTGCTCTTGAAGGGCTGCGACGGACGGGCGTTCGTGCAGCTGATGATCGAGGGCGAGGTCGACCGCGAGCGGTTCAAGATTCTGGGCGTCGTCTGCCCGGGCCTCTCCTCGAACGATTCGCTCGAGGAGAAGTGCGAGACGTGCCGCTACAACACGCCGCCGGTCTACGACGAGCTCGTGGAGGATGAAGGCGTGGAGTCGTGGGAGAGGGGGCCTGTCTACGACGGGCTGGCCGAGGTCGAGTCGATGTCGCATCCGGTGCGGGCCGCCTACTTCAAGAACGAGTTCGACCGCTGCATCCGGTGCTACGCCTGCCGCGACATCTGCCCGCTCTGCTACTGCGAGGAGTGCGTGACGGAGAAGTCGCGTCCGCAGTGGGTCGAGGTCGGGGTCAAGCCGTCCTCGAGCTTCTACTGGCACCTGATCCGGGCGTACCACCTCGCCGGCCGCTGCGTGTCATGCGGCGAGTGCGACCGTGCGTGCCCGGTCGGCATCCCGCTGAAGTACCTGAACAGGAAGATGAGCCGACAGGTCGAGGAGCTCTTCGACTACGTGCCGGGCACCGACCCGGACGCCACGCCGGTCCTCCTCGAGTTCAAGGAGGACGAGGAACACGTCCTCTGTCCCGGAGACGGATCATGACCTGGATCGTTGACGACCTCGAGAGCCTCGTGAAGTTCCTCCGTGGGAAGGGGACCGTCTACGCGCCGGTCGACAGCGGCGGGACGTACTTCGGGGAGCTCGCCCGCGAGCAGGAACCCGAGCTCGACGGGCTCTCCGACGTCTCCGCGCGGCACCTCTTCCAGCCGATGACGCACTACTACCTCAAGTTCGAGGACCGACCCGACGCGACCGCCGGCTTCCGCGACTACGACACCGCCCCGCGTGTCGTCCTCGGCATGAGGCCCTGCGACGTCAAGGGGCTCGAGGTGCACGACCGCGTGTTCGCCGAGAGCGAGAGCTACAGGAAGCTCCGAAACGCGACGGCGATCGTCGGCTATCTCTGTCCGGCGCGTGACCCCACCTGCTTCTGCGATTCGGTCGGGGGCGCCCCCCTGTCGCGCGAGGGGATGGACGTCTCGTTCTATCGGACCGACGACGGGAAGTTCGTGGTCACCGCCGAGACCGACCGGGGACGGACCCTCATGCAGGACGCTCCGTTCGCCTCGGCCGCACAGGTTCCGGCGCCGACGTTCGTCGAGGCCGACCACCCGAAGCTCGAGACGCTCGGACTCGCCGAGTTCCTGAACGGCACGGAGGGGTCGGACGTCTGGAAGGACATCGGGTTCGCCTGCGTGAACTGCAGGGTCTGCACGTACGTTTGCCCGACGTGCCACTGCTTCACCGTGACCGACGAGGTGTTCGCCACGGAGGGCGGCCGCGCGACGGTCTGGGACTCGTGCCAGGCCAGGTCGTTCACGAAGGAGGCCTCGGGACACAACCCGCGGGCCGGGAAGCCCGAACGCGTCCGCCAGAGGATCCTCCACAAGTTCAACTACTACCCGAAGGTGCACGGGGCGCTCATGTGCAGTGGCTGCGGCCGGTGCATCAAGGGGTGCCCGACGGGAAGGAACATCGTCGAGGAGCTGACGCTCCTGAGAGGGGGTGCGCGGTCATGATCGATCTCCTCAAGACGGAGACGGCGAAGGTGCTCGACGTTGTCGACGAGGCTCCGGGTCTCAAGACCTTCGTCCTGGAGCCTGCGAACGCCATGCGGTTCTCGCCCGGCCAGTTCGTGTTCGTCTCGAAGCTCGGCGTGGGGGAGTCGGTCTTCGCGATCTCCTCCGACCCGCGCGAGAGCGGGAAGATCGCCGTGAGCGTTCAGGCTCTCGGGAAGAACACGAACGCGCTCCACGAGCTCGATCCCGGCGAGAGCGTCGGTCTCCGGGGTCCGTACGGGAACAGCTTTCCGATCGACGAGTGGCGGGGGAAGCGGGTCATCGTCATCGGCGGGGGGATTGGGCTCGCGCCTCTCCGCCCGGTGATCTACTCTCTCCTCGGAAGGAAGCACGAATTCCAATCGCTGTCGCTCATCTATGGCGCGCGGTTGCCGGAGCTCCTCGTCTACAAGCCGGAGCTCGAGAGGTGGAAGGGGGAGATGGACGTCCACCTCACGGTCGACGAGGCGAAGGACGGCTGGCACGGGAAGGTCGGCGTCGTGCCGAAGGTCATGACCGACCTCGCGCTCTCGCCCGAGAACGCGGTCGCCGTCATCTGCGGTCCGCCGGTCATGATCCGTTTCGGGCACATCGCGCTCAAGGACCTGGGGTTCTCCGACGAGCAGGTCTACACGACGCTCGAGATGAAGATGAAGTGCGGTGTCGGTCTCTGCGGCCGCTGCAATGTCGACCACCGGTACATCTGCAAGGACGGGCCGGTGTTCAGGATGGACGAGATCAACCACTTGGAGTAGACTACCCGAAGCTCCGGTTCCTCCGCGCGGCGGGGCCGGAGCGTTCTCGTCCCGGGTGTCAGGGCAGCCTGTCTCACAGGAGGCGTAGATGAGGAAGTTCGGTGTTCGCATTCTCGCGATCGCCCTCGCGGCGGTCATCCTTCTCCCGACGATGGCGTTCGCGTCGAACGGGTACTTCGCGCACGGCATCGGGATGAAGTCGAAGGGCATGGGCGGTCTCGGGGTCGCCCTGCCGCACGACGCGATGTCGGGCGGCGACAACCCGGCGACCATGGCGTTCGTCGGTCCCCGCTTCGACGTCGGTGTCGACTGGTTCCGTCCGAACCGCGGGAGCGAGATCGTTGGGAGCGCCGCCGGCGACATGGTCAACGGCTCGTACGACGCCAACGGCGAGGAGAGCTTCTGGATTCCCGAGATCGGCACCAACTGGATGTTCGGTGACAAGGCATCGGTCGGTCTCGTCATCTACGGGAACGGCGGGATGAACACGACCTACACCACTCCGATCCCGCTCTTCGGCACGAGCAACGCGGGCGTGAGCCTGAACCAGGCGTTCATCGTCCCGACCGCCGCCTTCAAGCTGAACGAGTCGCACTCGATCGGCGTAGGCTTGAACATCGCGTGGCAGAGCTTCAAGGCCACCGGGCTCCAGAACTTCGACAATCCCATGGTGACGTCGAACCCCGGCAAGGTCACGAACAACGGTGACTCCAACTCCTGGGGCTACGGTGCGAGCATCGGCTGGTACGGCCAGATCACGTGCTCGACGGCGGCCGGTATCGTCTACAAGACGCGCACGTACATGGGCGAGTTCGACGAGTACTCCGGCCTCTTCGCGGAGGAGGGCGGCTTCGACGTACCCGCCTCGCTGTGGGGCGGCTTCGTCGTGACCCCGAGCGAGCGGTTCTTCTGGGGCATCGACCTGGGCTACATCTGGTACAGCAGCGTCAACTCGATCGCGAACCCGCTTCGTCCGAACCTCTACGAGGCTCAGCTCGGCACCGAGAACGGTGCGGGCTTCGGCTGGGAGAACACTCCGGTCGTGAGGTTGGGGGCGTCGTACGACGCGACCGA
>JALGVN010000187.1 GCA_025774645.1 bacterium | reverse complement strand
ATTCCACGGAACTCGCAGGCATCTGCTGGTCTGTCTTCATGGTGAGGGCTGCCACGGACGATCCCGCCGTCTTTGCGGATTCGGCCCCCGACAGCGGCTACTCGGTCGACAACCTCGCGCCCGAGGCTCCCGCTCTGCTTCGCGGGGAGTTCGACGTGCCGTCGGGGTTCGTCACGCTGTCGTGGCCGCCGTGTCAGTCGGCCGACCTCCAGTACTACGAACTCTGCCGGGGGGAGGGACCGGACTTCGTGCCGAGCGTCGCCAACAGGATCCACGCGGACACAGACACGATGTTCGTGGACATGAGCACGGAGTGGACGGGATCGACGTACTACAAGGTGGCCGCGGTCGACTTCGGCGGGAACAGGAGCGAGTACTCGTCGATCTCCGCGCTTGCGACGGGTGTCGCCGACGGGGAAGTCCCACGCGCGTTCGCCGTCCACCCCGCGCGACCGAACCCGTTCAACCCGAAGACGACGCTCGCGTTCGATCTGCACGAACCCGCACGTGTGAGCCTCCGCATCTACGACGCCTCGGGGCGTCTCGTGCGGACGCTTCTGGATGCGGTGGCGAAGAACGCGGGGCGTCACTCGGAGTCGTGGGACGGCCGTGACGACGCCGGCAACAGGGCGGCGACCGGCGTCTACTTCTACCGGGTGGAAGCGGGCGCGGAGAGCGCCACCAACCGAATGGTGCTGCTCAAGTAGGACCGCTCCGGGACGAGTCCAGGGGAGGACTGCCAATGACGCGAGGTCTCTCATTCCTTATTGTGGTCGTCCTGGCTCTGTGTCCGGAGTCCGTCCAGGGCTCCGACCACGTGACGCCGGACGACTTCCTCCCCGGCATGATGGCGGTCAAGCTCAGTCCGGGCTCGTTCCGTGACGCGGAGGACGCCGCCTCTCTTCTGCGGGCAGCGGCGCCCGACGTGATGCTGTGGTCGGGGCGATTCTTCGGCGACCCCGACCACATGGCCGAAGCGGCACTCCGGATCGGCCTGGACCGGATTTTCCTCGTGCGGGTCGACGAGGACGCCGACCACCTCCGGCTCCGCGAGGAGCTGCTCAAGCTACCGGGGGTGGAGTGGGTCGACCTCAACCGCGTTTTCGAGCTGGCGTGGATCCCGGACGACCCGATGTTCGCGTTCCAGCACAACCTGAACGCTCCGTACGACGTCGACGTCGACGCGCCGGAGGCGTGGGACATCGAGCAGGGAAGCGAGGACGTCGTGATCGCCGTCCTCGACAGCGGGATCGACTACGACCACGAGGACCTCGAGGCCAAGGTCTGGGTGAACCCGGGCGAGGACCTCAACGGCAACGGGGAGATCGACCCGGAGGATTGGAACGGGATCGACGACGACGGGAACTGCGCGGGCTGGCCCTGCCCTGAGTTCTACCCTCTGGGGGACGCCTGTATCGACGACCTGCGAGGGATCGATCTCGTCGGACCGGCCGCCGGCTGTGTCGGCGGTGAGGACTGCGACACCCCGGACAACGACCCCGCAGATGCGCTCGGGCACGGGACGGAGGTGAGCGGGATCGCGGCCGCGCACACCGACAACGGCCTGGGCGTCGCGGGTCTGTGTCCCGGGTGCAGCGTGATGCCGGTCCGCGTGTGCTACGACAACGGCGGGAACGGGACGTGCTACGAGTTCACGATTGTCTACGGTCTCTACTACGCCGTTCTCAACGGCGCGTCGGTCATCAACATGAGTTTCGGGGGAACCGACAGCACCTGCGGGGCCGAGCTGTACTCCTGGAACGATGCGATGGCGTTCGCCCACGAGTCCGGCGTGGTCATGGTCGCCGCCGCCGGGAGTTCCGGGAGCGACGTCCCGTTCTATCCGGCATGCTACCCCGACGTGATCGGCGTCACGATCCATGGCGGCTCGGCCGCGCCCATCGGAGGCAACTACGGCGAGTGGGTCGACGTCGCCGCCCCGGGTGTGCTCTGTCACACGACGTCGCTGGGGGGGAGCTACGTGATGCAGAGCGGCACCTCGATCTCGTCCCCGCACGCGGCCGCTCTCGCCGGTCTTCTCCTGTCTGCGTATCCCGGCCTGACGCCGGACGGCGTTCGGCAGATCATCATCGACTCGAGCGTGCCGCTCGACTGGCCCGAGACGCCGATCGTCGGGGGGAGGGTCAACGCGTACAACGCGCTTCTCTCGACAGGCATAGACGAGGCCGACGCCGGGCGACCGCGAGTTCTCCACGGCAGCTATCCGAACCCGTTCAACCCGGTGACCACGATCAGGTACGAGCTCGAGACGCCCGCCGACGTCGGCCTCACGGTCTACGGAATCTCGGGCCGGAAGGTCCGGACGCTCGTCGACTTCGGACAGCGGGTCGCCGGCGTACACCGCGTGACGTGGGACGGCCGTGACGGCAGCGGCCGCCCGGTGGCATCGGGCGCGTACTTCTATCGCCTCGAAGTAGACGGCGAGGTCGAGACACGGAAGATGATCCTCATCCACTAGTATGATGTGACACCGGAGGGGCCGGGTTCGCACGGCCTCGCGGGAGACGGAGGGGGCGAATACACGCTTGCCGCATGTCATCATGTGTGCTATACTACCTCGTCCGCCAAGCCCCCGGAGCCTAGGCATCTTTAGCGGACATCCTCTTACAGGAGCGGAGCCAGGCCAGCACTGCGACGGACTGTTCCAGAGGACACATCAAGCGAACGCAGTAGCGCGGGCAGCCCGCGATGTGGCGACCGGCTAGAGACCGGCGCCGCATTGGTTTCGCTGTGACCGGCACGACTGAGCCAGGATCGTGCACCGTCTCTGGAACGGGCACAGGTCCTGGTTTCGTTCTGCGCGCGGGCTGCCAAGGCGCATCGATGTCAAGGAGGAGACCATGGCAGCGCGACGACTCGCCTCTGTCTTTGCCCTCGCAGTGCTCCTGTTCGGAGCAGTGTCGTCGGCGGCAGCGGGACCCCGCAGTGCGATCTCGTTCGATCCCTCGCAGGTCGACATCCGGCCGGAGGGTTCCTTCTCGAAGGTGACGATCGCGGGAACGCGCAGCATCCCGACGGTCGGCGCGCCTGCGCTTCCCATCGAGTACATCTCGTTCGTGATCCCGGCCGACGTCCGCGTCGAGGACGTCGTGGTCTCGTGGACCGGCGAGCTGGTGCTGCCGGGGAGTCACCGCGTCCTGCCGGCGCAGCCGGAGGTGCCGATCGGGGAGACGCCCCTTTGGGTCGATCCCGACACTGCCATCTACGCGAGCGACGCGCCGTTTCCGCAGAACCGCGTCGTGTACCTGGGCGACGGCTACCTGGGCGGCTACCACATCGCGAGCGTCGCGGTCTACCCGCTGACGTACGTCCCGGCGACCGGACGGCTCACCCTCGCCCGCGAGATCTCGGTCGAGCTCGAGCTGGCTCCCGCGGCGGACCGCTCGGTCCCGCGCCACCGGATGACGGTCGGCTCGAACGAGCTCTACCGGTCGGTCGTCGAGGAGCTCGTGGTCAACCCCGGGGACGTTGCCGGGAAGCTCGCCGGGGTCGAGGTGGTGGAGGACGTGGGGCCGGACGGATTCCTTCCGCGGTACACGCCGTCGCTCGAGGGGAGCCCCGTCGACTACGTGATCGTGACGAGCGAGCTGTTCGCCTCGGGCTTCCAGGAGCTTGCGGACTGGAAGACGCAGAAGGGCGTCCCGACGGTCGTCAGGACGGTCTCGTGGATCGACGCGAACTACCCCGGCGGCTGCGACACGGCCGAGAGGATCCGGTTCTTCCTCAAGGACGCGTACTCGTCGTGGGGAACGACGTACGTGCTCCTCGGAGGGGACACGCCGACCATTCCTACCCGCCGCGCTCGAACCGGCTACTACAACATGAACTACATCGCGACCGACCTGTACTACAGCGACCTGGACGGGAACTGGAACGCCGACGGCGACCACCGGTTCGGTGAGGCGTACGTGAGCATCGCGTCTCCCGGCGACAGCGTGGACCTTTACCCGGACGTCTTCGTCGGCAGGGCCCCCGTTACTACGACCATCGACGTGGAGACGTTCGTCGACAAGGCGCTCGCCTACGAGAGAGCCGCGGACGCCGCGTTCGCCGGGCGGATCCTCTTCCTGGCCGAGGTCCTCTTCCCGTACGACTGGCTGCCGGGCCAGATCATCAGCACCGACGGGGCGGCGATCGTCGAGCCCGTGCTCCCGCTGATCCCGCCGAACATCCACTACACGCGTCTCTACCAGAACCACTGGGACTACCCCGGTTCCTATCCGCTCACGAGGCAGTCCGCCATCGACTCGATAAACGCGGGGTACAACATCTTCGCGCACATCGGGCACGGCAACAAGGACGTGATCCGCTGCAGCCGGGGCGAGTACGTCACGATGCAGGACGTGAGCGCGCTCGTGAACGGACAGGACAAGAGCGGGTTCGCGTGGATGCTGAATTGCTCCTCGACGGCGATCGAGTCCGACTGCATCGGTGAGCGCTTCATCACGAACCCCGACGGCGGCGCCTCCTCGCTGTTCGGGCCGACGGTCTACTGCTTCCCGACGACGGCCGACTCCTATTTCTACGAGTGGTTCGAGTTCCTCTACGTGGACGAGAGCGGGGTGCCGAACCAGGGCGTCGTCTGCGCGAGCTGCAAGATCCCGTTCATCCCCGGGTCGTTCTACGACAACACCGATCGCGTGACGCAGCTCTCGTACGTGTTCCTCGGCGACCCGGAAGCGAGGCTCTGGACGGCGAGGCCCACGACCATGATCGTCTCGCACTCCCCGCCGACCGTGACGCCCGGCCCGACCGATCTCCTCGTCACAGTGAGCGACCCCGCCGCGGTGGAGGGCGCGCTCGTCTGCGTGGTCAAGGACGGCGAGGTCTACGCCACGGGGACGACTGACGCCTCGGGTGAGGCCGTGATCTCGTTCACTCCGCAGGGTCGAGGACACGTTCGGCGTTGCTTCGACCGCGTTGCCCCACCTTACGCTCCGGGCGCACGGCATCGACGACGACGGCATCGGGTGGAGCGACGGCAACGGGAACGGGCGCGCGGAGGCGGGCGAGGCGATCGAGATCGACATCACCGTCGGGAACGGAGGGCAGTCCGACGCCACCGGCGTCACGGCGACACTCCTGAACGGCGATCCGTACATTACCGTCATCGACAACACGCATGCCCTGGGTGTCATCCCCGCTCTTCAAGAGGTGGCGTTCCAGGACGCGTTCTTCCTCGCGATCGCGGACAGCTGTCCGAACGAGTA
>JALGVN010000186.1 GCA_025774645.1 bacterium | reverse complement strand
ACGGCGTCGACACATACCAGGACGACGTCGTGACCAACCCCGATTTCGGCGAAGGCGCGCGAGGGAGCGAGGGCGGGAACACGATCCTCGGGAACTCGGTCGCCGACTTCGTGAACCGCACGCCGACCTGGATCTTCGCGAGACGGAACTTCTGGGACGGCGGGTTCGAGGGCGCGACCGAGTGTATCGAAGTGCTCCCCGGATGTGACGTCGTCAACACGAACGGTGGAGTGGTCGAGTGGTGCGACTGCGGCCCGCAGTGATGCTCCGTACGTGTGGCGGTCGCCGCCACGGGTGACCGTGCGGTTGCACCACCGCGCTCCGACGCCGGAACTACGCTGTCCCGCGCGTTGCGCGTCATGGTCTTTGGTGTGAAAGCTCTCCAGGTTGCCGCTTGCCAGAAGGGTGAAGTTAGGAGTGGACAACTCCTGGACTCCTCCCTAAGTTGATTCTTGCCTCACATGTTGGCTACCGCGTTGCGCGGCGTTGCTTTCCGCAGTCGCGCGTCGCGGTTTTTGTATTCAGGGTGCGGCTGGCGGGAGTCCACTCGCGCAAACCCCGGAGGACCGATGGCGCGAAAGGAAGAATGGCAGCTGGAGCTTGGACGGTCGATCACGCGAGCAGCGGACCTCGACCGCCTCCTGAAGCTCAGCGACGATGAGAAGGCCGCGATCGAGGAACTTCGCGACGCCTACCCCATGAAGATCACGCGGCACTACCTCGACCTCATCGACCCGGCACGCCCGGACGACCCGCTCAGGAAGCTCGTCGTTCCGTCGGCTCAGGAGCTCGGGCACAGGCAGGGCGAGGAGGAGGACGACGTCCACGCGGACGAGGCGCAGTACCAGCCTTGCCCGGGCATCATCCACAGATACCCCGGGAAGCTCCTGCTCGTTCCGACCCTGGGCTGTCCGGCGCACTGCCGGTTCTGCTTCCGCAAGGGGAAGAAGGTCAAGCACCTCAGCCACGAGGAGGGCGAAGAGGCGCTCAGCTACATCCGTGGAAACGAGTCGATCAGAGACGTCATCATCACGGGCGGGGAGCCCTTCATCCTTCCGGACGAGGAGATCCACTACTGGCTCTCGTCGGTGCGCGCGATCGAGCACGTGCAGATCATCCGCGTCACGACACGGACGCCGATCTACCTGCCGTCCCGGATCACCGACTCGCTCGTTCGCATACTGGCGGAGGCCAAACCCCTCTTCGTCACCGTCTCGTTCGTGCACCCGCGGGAGATCACGCCAGAGGTCGAGCGGGCGATCGACAAGATCGCCGATGCCGGCATCCTTCTGCTTCAACAGGGACCGATCCTGAAGGGGATCAACGACGACCCCCACGTGCTGAAGGAGATGTACGAGAAGCTGGCCTCGATCCGCGTGCTGCCGTACTACGCGATCTGGGGCATCCACGCGCCCGGAGCGGAGCACTTCCTGATCGACGGCCGCCGCGCGAGCGAGATTCTGGGGTCTCTTGAGAACAAGACATCCGGCTTCTGCGTGCCGCATCTCATCACGATCGCCAAGGGGGACAAAGTGCGCATGATGGGGTGGTCTCCGGAGAAGGAGATGCTCCATCTGGCGCGAAGGGACCTCCCGTCGGCGGGTGAACCCGCGCGTCTACATGCGCACCCGGAGACGCGCCACAAGTAGTCTCTGACGCGGCACTTTGAGAACGACCACGACCGGACCGAGTCGTCGCTTCACGGCTCGCCGGACCCCGCGCGGCGGCCCCTCTTCGGGCCGCCGCGAGCTACATGGGACCCCCGGGACCGGCCCGAATCGCCGTCTCCGCCGCTCTGGCGCCTGTTCAACTACTGACCCCGCCTGACCTCCTGCGTGACAGCTGACCTTGCAAGCTGCGACCAACGCTCACCCTCACTACGGCCGTCGGCCCCATCGGCGCCGTAATCCCCGAACAAGCCCCAGCCGCAGGGTCCTTTCCCGTCACCTGCTGGAACACCTCTTGCTCGTTAGGGCTACACGAGAGCCACAACGCGAGGCGCCGGGGGCACTTCCCGGACCGGCGCCAGGAACAACGGGGCGAGTCCGCGGCACGGACCTCCGCCGCGCGCGTCCTTCGTGGGCGCACGGCGGCGGCGTACCACCCGGAAGGCGCCTCGTCCCGAGGCAAGGAGGGTACGAGCAATGAGAACGGTGAAGTCCGGTGTTGGGTACTGGAACTCGACCGACTCCTGCGAGGCCGGAAGACGCGCCGCCGAGAAGGCGATGTCCGACGCGTCGGCCGAGCGGAGCGATTTCACGGTCGCGTTCTGTGGAGGCAAGCACGATCCGATCGACTTCCTGAAGTCGGTCCGCGAAGTCGCCGGCGATCGCGTCCTGATCGGCGGGACGGCGGTCGGCGTCATCACGAACGAGAAGTCGAGCTACGGCGGCTACGAGGCGGGAGTCGCGGTGGTCTCCTCCGATTCGATCTGGTTCGACGCCGTCTCGGTCGGCGGCCTCTCGGAGAGCGAAGAGGCCGCGGGACAGAGGCTCGGAAACATGCTGCAGCGCAAAGGCGCGGACGAGTCGAAGGCAATCCTGTTGCTGTACGATTCCGTGAAGAACCCGAAGCCGCTCGCGGTCAATCTCGCGAGCCAGCTCATCCGCGGCGTCGAGAAAGGCCTCGACGGACCGCACGCGCCTGTGCTGGGCGGCGGGATGCTCCGCGACTACCAGTGGAGCGGGTCGCACGTCTTCGCGAACGACCAGGCGATGACGCAGCACGCCGTGGGCGTCATGATCTCCGGCGACTGCAGCGTCCATCACGCGATCAGTCACGGCTGCGAGCCGGCGAGCGACTACCACACGATCACGAGCATCGACGGGCCTGTCGTCAAGGAGCTCGACGGACGCCCCGCCCTCGACGTGATCGAGGACATCATCGGCCCCGGCGCCGCCCAGGACTGGCAGCAGTACAGCCTGCTCGTGACGCTCGGCGCAAACTACGGGAACGACCCGTACGGCGTGTACGACGAGAACGAGTACGTGAACAGACTCATCGCCGCTGCCAACCCCGACGACGGCTCCGTCGTGCTGTTCGAGTCTGACTTCGGGCCCGGCGAGCAGGTTCAGGTGATGAGGCGGAGCAACGAGCACATGCTCGAGTCCGCCCGAGTTATGTCCTCGGACATCGTGACGAGGACGACCAACAAGGACCCCTTCCTCGCGCTGTACATCGACTGCGCCGGCCGCACGAGCGGCTTCTCGGGCGCCGGTGAGGAAGAGGGAGCGATCGTCCAGGAGATGGTCGGATCGCGCATGCCGCTCCTCGGCTTCTACTCGGGTGTCGAGATCGCTCCGTTCATGGGCGGTTCGAGGGCGCTCGACTGGTCCGGCGTGCTGATCGTCCTGTCGGAAACCTAGGTCCGGCCGGATCCCGGCCCGGACAGGAACCGGCCCGCCTTCGTGGCGGGCCGGGGAGCGTGAGCGTTGACGAACGGTACGGAACACAGAGAGGCCCGGATCCGGGAACTCGAAAACCAGTTGAAGGGCCTGCGGTCGCGGCTCGAGAAGCTCGGTGGCGAGGTCGTGCGCGCGGACTACAGGGTCCTGCACCTCACGCAGGAAGTGCGTCGCTCGCGCGAGGCGTTCAGCTTCCTCACCGGCTTTCAGAACAGCATCAGCCGCGCCCAGTCGATCGACGCGCTCTACGATGCGGCTCTCAAGGCGATCGTCGCCGAGCTCTGGATGAAGCGTGCGATCGTCCTCGAGCACACGGGTCCGTCGGGCGGTCTGGAACCGGTCAGCTCCCTGGGATACGCGTCCGGCGAGTCCGTGGCTGGGTTCACGCTTCCCGGCGACGCGCGGAGCGAGTGGTCGAAGCCGCAGCTCGTGAACGGCTCGACGGCGCCCGCCGACTGGATCGAAGAGGTCAGGTCCGCGCTCGGCGTCCCGTTCTTCGTGTGGGTTCCGAGTCTCCAGCACGGTCGCATCGACACCGTGCTCGTGGCGGGGAACCTCGTCGAGGACGCCGCGCAGCAGCCGCTCCTGACCAAGCACGACCTCGATCTGATCACCTCGGTCGGCGCGATCCTGTCCGTCGGCAGGATGAACCTGCTGGCTCGCGGGAAGCTGAAGCGGCAGGTCCGCTACCAGTCGCTCCTGCACAAGGTCTCCGCACTCCTGATGCACGACTTCGACGCCCCATCGACGCACTTCGACGAGGTGCTGTCGCAGGTAGGCGTCGAGTGGGGCCTCGACCGTGTGCGGCTGCTCCTCCGGGATGCCGACGGCAGCGGAGTGACCGTCGGACACCAGTGGCAATCCGGCAGATGCCACTCCTCGGGTGACTTCGTGCTCGACGAGGTCGACCGCTGGCGGGACGCCATGGCGGGCGGCGAGACCGTGATGATCGACAACGTCGACTCGCTCCCCGAGGCCGACCGCGGTCCGCTCAGCTCCATGGGCATCCGCTCGCTCCTTCTCATTCCGGTCACGGTCCAGCGTGCCATCGTGGCCTGGGCCAGCTTCGAACAGTGCCAGAGCGACAGGAGCTGGCCGTCAGCCGACGTCCAGCTCCTCGAGCTCTTCGGCGGCCTGATGTCGCGGGCGATCGCGCGGGAGCGCGAGGTCGAGGAACGGGCGCAGCTCGAGGCCGAGTACCATCACTCGAAGAAGATGGAGGCGATCGGGCAGCTCGCGGGCGGGGTCGCTCACGACTTCAACAACCTCCTCACGACAATCCAGGGATACGCGCAGCTGATGGGCATGCGTCTCCCCGAGGAGTACCGCGACATGCCGGGACTCAAGGAGATCGTCATGGCGAGCGAGAGGGCGGCCGGCCTGACGCGGCAGCTGCTCGCGTTCAGCAGACGGGACACCGGGAAGACCGGTCCGGTCGAGGTCAACAGCGTCATCTCGGACACGATGAAGCTCATGAGCCGCATGCTCGGCGAGAAGGTCACGCTCGAGCTCGACCTCGCGGACGAGATGCCCGCGATCGTCGGCGACTCGCAGCAGATCTCCCAGCTCATCATGAACCTCGCCATCAACGCGAGGGACGCCATGCCCGAAGGCGGAGCGCTGACGATCTCGACGAGGGAGCTGGCCGCGGTCGGGGGCCTTCCGCGTCGCTTCAGCATTCCCGGCATCGAAC